>JAVRPG010000602.1:0-3085 GCA_032162325.1 Mycobacterium sp.
CTGAAAGCCGTCGACCGGCAGCGTCGAGAGCACCAGGCCGCCGACAGCGGGCAGCGTGGCGATCGCGGGACACGGGATGGAAATGTCCAGCGCCCGGGGTGCTCCGGATATCAGCGGCGCGGTGATATCAGTGACGTGGCCATCGGTGGTGACGCCCTGCGGCCACAGGATAGTGGCGGTCGTCTGTTTGACCGGTAGCAGCGGAACCACGATGCAGAGCAGCGCACCGGCGATCCCCGCGACGATGGCGACCAGCCGAGCAAGCCGATGCGTCGATCGGTCACTTCCGTCGTGGGGCACGAGGCACGATGGTAGGCGACCGCGTCCGTCCGGCGACGATGCAGCCCGTGTGGCGGGCGCGGGAGGAGCCGTACGGTCGCAACAAGTTCGTCGGTGATCCAAATCGAATTGGCTTGGAACCAGCCGATGATGGTGCAGGTCAGTGCGTCGAGTGAGCTGGCTCGGCCCGCTCGAACAGGCGTGATGCACCTTTGAGCGGGGTTCGACTCCTCAGCCCGAACATGGTTTAGTGGGCCAGCGGTGGTGAATTTAACGTCTCAGAAACAATCCACCACCGGCCATTGGCGTGAGTTGTGGAGTTACCCGTATTCGCGGACGTCGGCTGTGGTCGCCGGGGGCGTGGTGCTTTATTCCACCAACGAGTTCCTGACGATCAGCATGCTGCCCAGCACGATCAACGAGATCGGTGGCGAGCGGATCTATGCGTGGGTGACAACTCTCTACCTCGTCGGGTCGGTGGTAGCCGCAGCGACTGTTAATACGATGCTGCATCGCGTCGGCGCAGCCGTTTCCTATCTGCTGGGTTTCGCAGCGTTGGGCGTCGGCAGCCTGGTGTGTGCGGCCGCGCCGAACATGGAGGTTCTGCTGGCGGGCCGCTTCCTGCAGGGGCTGGCCGGCGGTCTGCTGTGCGGCCTGAGTTTCGCGGTGATCAACACCGTGCTGCCGCGCTCGTTGTGGAGTCGCGCCTCGGCCATGGCGGCCTCGACGTGGGGCGTCGGCGCCCTGCTCGGTCCAGCGCTGGGCGGTTTTTTCGCGCAGTTCGGTGCGTGGCGGTGGGCGTTCGGCTTGCTGGCCATGCTGAGCGTGGCAATGGCTGTGCTGGCACCGGGCGTTCTGTCCGTGGACAGCTGCGAGCAGGACGGCGACCGCGTTGCGGCACGGATTCCGGTGCCGTCGGTGATCCTGCTGGGCGCCGCGGCGCTGGCGGTCAGCGTGGCGTCTGTGCCACATAACTTCGTCGCGACCGCGGGCCTGCTGATCCTCGGCGCCGCGCTGGTCGGAGTGTTCTTGATTGTTGATCGGCGGATGGATACGGCGGTACTGCCCGCCAGCGTCTACGGCCTTGGCCCACTGAAGTGGGTCTATCTGACCCTGGGGCTACTGGTTGCCGCGACAAAGGTCGACCTTTATGTGCCGTTGTTCGGTCAGCGGCTGGCCCATTTGGGTCCGATAGTGGCCGGGCTGCTGGGCGCGGCGTTATCGCTGGGCTGGACGATCAGCGGACTGGGCAGTGGCTCACTGAACAGGGCGCGCGCGATCGTGGGCGTGGTGATGGCGGCACCGCTGGTGATGGCGCTCGGCCTGGCGCTGGCCGGAGCCACCCATGTCCAGGGCGCGCGGGTTGGCGTCATCATCCTGTGTGCGGTGGGCTTGATGGCCGTCGGGGTCGGTATCGGCGCCGCCTGGCCGCACCTATCGGCGTGGGCAATGAGTGATGTCGACGATCCCACTGAGGGCGGAACCGCCGCGACCGCGATCAACTCGGTGCAGCTGATTTTCGGCGCGTTCGGCGCCGGGCTGGCTGGTGTTGTGGTGAACCTCGCCGACGGCGGCGGGGTGGCGGCGGCTCGCTGGGCGTTTGCGGTGTTCGCTCTGCTGGCGCTTAGCGCCTGCGTCACCGCCTTCCGCGCCGGCCGACGGCAGGTCGCGTATTAACAAACCAGCTGCCGTCTAACCGGCTACTGCCGTAGTGGCGCCGGGCTCCACAGGCCGCTGCGGGTGGCCGAACCAAGGTCGAGACGGGCGGGTTCTGCATTGGGGTAGTAGGGCGTCAATTGCTGCAGCGCACCCCAGTCGCGGGACCAGTCGTCTTTCAGGTAGGTCGAGACCGTGTTCGCGCGCACCAGCAATTCGGTGACGCCCAGCGGGCCGCCACCGTTGTTATCCATCACCGGCGAGTTGGCCTCCGCGCCGAACCGATCGGGCAGGATCCGCCACTTCGGCGGCTCGATGACGCCGTTTTGATGGCCGAACGGCCGCTGACACGGGAAGGCCAGCCCGACCAGCCAATCCAGCAGTACCGGGTCAGTCGAGCCGACCACATCCTGCAGCGTGCGCAGCCGGGGGATCCGCGGCCCAGTGACCGCGATCCAGTGTTGTGGTGCCAAATCGTCATCGGTAGCCACCACCCGCACCTGGGTGGCGTTCGGCGGCAACGCCGACAGCGCTGCCCGCAGGTTGCGCCATGCGGGCGCCGCTCCGACGTCAGCGAATCCCACTGCACCGCCGGGGTGATTGGCGGCGGCTTGTTTGTCGGTGGCCCACTGGATCTCCACCTCGCCGAAGTCGAAACGGCCCGCCGCTGACACGACTAACAGCGGCCCGGCTTCGCTCCGCGGTGGCAGCCGGTACCAGGCCGACCGCAGCTGCGACGGGACCTGCACCCCGGATCGCCAGCTGCCCAGCACCGGTGTACGGGCCGGATCCAAGTTGTAGGGCAGGCGGGCACGCGAGCCGTTGATCCCCGGAGCGGGGGTGGTGCCGCCCTCGGTGCCGGCCTCGCTGCTGGTGACCAGACCGTCGTCGTTGAGGAAACTACGGTCACCCGGTCGTTCCATCACCGGGTCGGCGGAGACGTCGGCGGGAATTCCGTTGGGGTCGAAGCCCTCGTCTAAGCCGGCGTCGAGCGCGTCTTTCACCGGCACACTGATCGGGGACAACAAGCCGGCGTTGGGGTCCTGCTCGACGAGCACGTCGTTGGCCAGCCCGCAGGTTCTGCCGCTCAACGCCTGCAGGTTGGAGCGGCCCACCGACCATGCCGGATATTGGTCGGTCATGCCCAGCG
>JAVRPG010000603.1:0-10754 GCA_032162325.1 Mycobacterium sp.
CGAAGAGCGGAGGAGATATGAGGTTCAGCCGGCTCGCGGCGATCGCCGGAGCGAGCGTGCTCGTGGTTGGAATCGCGTCATGTTCCAGCACCGGGGGTAAGCCCCAGGAAAACGGCGGGGGAATGGGCGGCGGCACCGCAGACACACCACGCGCGACCATCGCCATGATCACCCACGAGGTACCCGGCGACTCGTTCTGGGACCTCATCCGTAAGGGCGCAGAGACCGCAGCGAAGAAGGACAACATCGAGCTGCGCTACTCCAACGATCCCGAGGCGCCGAACCAGGCCAACCTCGTGCAGACCGCCATCGACAGCGGCGTCAAGGGCATCGCCGTGACGCTGGCCAAGCCGGACGCCATGAAGGCCGCGGTGATGGCGGCCGGGTCGAAGGGGATTCCGGTCGTGGCCTTCAACTCCGGCCTGAAGGACTGGCAGGCGATGGGGGTTAAGGAGTACTTCGGCCAGGACGAGTACATCGCCGGCCAGGCCGCCGGTGACCGCCTGACGAAGGACGGCGTCAAAAAGACGATCTGCGTGATCCAAGAGCAGGGCCATACCGGGCTGGAATCGCGCTGCGCCGGCGTGAAGAACACCTTCCCTGCGACCGAGAACCTCAATGTCAATGGCAAGGACATGCCGTCGGTTGAGTCGACGATCACCGCCAAACTGCAGCAGGATCCGAGCATTGACAGCGTTCTCACGCTCGGCGCGCCGTTCGCGCTGACCGCTGTCCAGTCGGTGAAGAACGCCGGCAGCAATGCCAAGGTCGAAACATTCGACACCAACGCAGCGCTGGTCGACGCGATCAAGAACGGTGACGTGCAGTGGGCGGTCGACCAGCAGCCGTTCCTGCAGGGGTACCTGGCGGTCGACTCGCTGTGGCTGTACCTGAACAACGGCAACGTGATGGGCGGTGGTCAGCCGACGCTCACCGGTCCCGCGTTCATCGACAAGTCCAATATCGACGCCGTGGCCGAGTATGCGAAAGGCGGAACCCGCTAATGAGTACGAGTACCGAGGTTGACCTCTCCCAACGCAAGGTCGTCCATGACGAACGAGTCAAGGAGCGAAACCGTCTGCAGCGATTGCTGATTCGTCCTGAGATGGGTGCGCTGATCGGCGCGGTCGTGATCTTCATCTTCTTCTTCGTCGTGGCCCCGCCGTTCCGGAGCCCGGACGCGTTGGCAACCGTCCTGTATGGAAGCTCGACGATCGGGATCATGGCGTGCGCGGTCGCGCTGCTGATGATCGGGGGCGAATTCGACCTGTCGGCGGGCGTCGCGGTAACCACGAGTTCGCTCGCTGCGTCAATGCTGGCCTACAATCTGCATCTGAACCTGTGGGCAGGCGCAGCGTTGGGGCTGATCCTGGCGCTGGCGATTGGGTTCTTCAACGGGTATCTGGTGATGAAAACCAAGATCCCGAGCTTCTTGATCACGTTGGGCACCTTATTGATGTTGACCGGCGCGAACATCGCTGTGACCAAATTGGTTTCGGGTCAGGTCGCGACGCCGAGCGTGAACGACATGCAGGGCTGGGAATCGGCGCGTGCAGTGTTCGCGTCGACGTTGCCGGTCTTCGGCGTGGGGGTGCGCGTCACCGTGTTGTGGTGGCTGCTGTTTACCGCGGTCGCAACTTACGTTTTGTTCAAGACGCGGATTGGTAACTGGATCTTCGCCGTCGGCGGCGATGAGGAAAGTGCCCGTGCGGTCGGCGTTCCGGTGACCAAGGTGAAGATCGGGTTGTTCATGTTGGTCGGGTTCGCGGCCTGGTTCTCCGGCATGCACCTTCTGTTCTCGTACAACACCGTTCAGTCCGGTCAGGGTGTCGGCCAGGAGTTCATCTACATCATCGCCGCAGTCATCGGCGGCTGTCTGCTGACAGGCGGATACGGCACCGCGATCGGCGCCGCGATCGGCGCGTTCATCTTCGGGATGGTGCAACAGGGCATCGTGTATGCGGGCTGGGAGCCCGACTGGTTCAAGTTCTTCATGGGCGTGATGCTGCTGTTCGCGGTGATCGCCAACAACGCATTCCGCAACTACGCCGCGAAGAGGTGACGCGTGACCGCAACTGTTGATCGTCCCGTGGAAGAAGCCCCGTCTGGCGGCAAGGTGCCACTGGTCGAGTTGAAGAACATCGGCAAGTCCTACGGCAATATCACTGCACTCAAAGACATCTCGCTGCGCGTACATGCCGGTGAGGTGACGGGCATCCTCGGTGACAACGGCGCAGGCAAGTCGACGCTGATCAAGATCATCGCCGGATATCACCCGCAGACCGACGGTGAGCTGCTCGTCGACGGCGAGGCGATCAAGTTCACCTCACCGAAGGACGCGCTGGGCAAGGGGATCGCGACGGTGTACCAGAATCTCGCCGTTGTGCCTCTGATGCCGGTGTGGCGTAACTTCTTCCTCGGTCAGGAGATCCGGCAGAGCCGCTTCCCGTGGGCATTGGACTCCAACGCGATGCGCGCCACGACGCTGACGGAGCTGTCGAAGATGGGCATCGACCTGCCCGACGTCGACGTGCCGATCGGCTCACTGTCGGGCGGCCAGAAGCAGTGTGTGGCAATCGCGCGGGCGGTGTTCTTCGGTGCGCGCGTGTTGATTCTCGACGAGCCGACCGCTGCGCTTGGCGTCAAGCAGTCCGGCGTGGTGCTGAAGTACATCACCGCGGCGAAGGACGCCGGTTTCGGTGTGGTGTTCATCACGCACAATCCGCACCACGCGCACATGGTGGGTGACCACTTCGTGCTGCTTAACCGCGGTTCGCAGAAGCTGGACTGCACATATGACGACATCACGCTCGAGCACCTGACACAGGAGATGGCAGGCGGCGACGAGCTGGAGGCGCTGTCGCACGAATTGCGTGGTAAAGGCGCATAACTGAGGCCAGCGGGCCCCGCCAACCGACCGGTCGGCGGGGCCTTGCTCGTCACAAACGTTATGCGATCGTTTACCTGGGCGGCATCGTGCCAGCCCAGCCCCTATCCCAACGAGACGGCACAATGGGGATGTGCACACAGAACCTGATGCGAACGGTCACACGCCGGTCTGGCGTGACCCGCTGTCGGCGGGGTTCCGGGCGCACCGTCACCTGTTACTTCTGCGTCTGCGGTGGCACGAACACCGCATCGCCGCCGACCGACACCAGGGCGGCGGCCCAGACGGTGACGGTTCCCCCAACGCGGCAGCCGTTCTTCCCGCGTAGCCCCGGCGAAAGGGCGCCGAGGCCGCTAAGGGCTAGCAAGACCGATATCCGGGCGCACGATCTTCGCGAGTTCGTCGCGATCGGCGACGTCGAGTTTGATGCAGGCGCGGTAGATATGGCCCTCGACCGTACGGACGGACACCGTGAGCTGGTCGGCGATGTCGCGGTTGGACAGGCCCGCGGCTACCAGCCCGGCGATCTCCCGCTCGCGGGCGGACACCGGCAAGGGTCGTGCCGCCGACCGGATCGCCGGCGTCGCCGCTCCACCGCACCGGCTGGCCAGACGTAGTGCGCGCGCGGAGGATTCGGCGCTCTTGCTGCGTTCGCCCGCGCGGTCGTGCAACGCGACGGCCTGCGCCGCAGAGTCCGCGGCGGACAGCATCAATCCCGCGGCTTCGAACTCCACGCTGATCACGTCGAGGGCCTGTGCATCGCGGTCGGCGACGGCCGCCGCATGGCGGGCCTGCAGAGCGACCACGGGTCCGCTCACCCGATTTTGAAGCGACGACAATCGACCGGCGACCGCGCGGTCGCCGAATATGGCGGCATGGTGCAGAGCTTCTGCTTCGACGGCGTACTGGCCGGATTCGTGTGCAAAATCCGCTGCTGCGCGGGCTAATTCGATTCCGGAGCGCTCGCCGGTGTTGGCGGCGGCCAGGCACGCCTTCGAGATCAACAGGTGAGGCCGGTGTATCGCGACGTACTCGCCGCTGTGTTCCTTGGCGTCGGCCAGGACACGCTCGGCATCGTCAATGCTGCCCATCGCCGCGTAGGCCCGTGCCAGCAGCAGTCGGGCCGGAAGCCGCCACGGCAGCGACATTTCGGCCGCCAACGCGGCGAGGGCCTGCTCGATAGACGAGATCGCCTCGGGAAAGCGGCCACGATGCGTGGCGACCAGGCCGGACGTGATCTTGGCGATCGCCCACCCCAGGAATTGGCCTGCCGACGAGAACTGCTCGTAGTCGGCGGCGCGCTGATCGGCAAGATCCAGTTCACCCGCATACGTCAGCGCGAGAACATCGCAGTACCGGACCATTACCCGGATCATGCCGTCAGTGGCCTTCTGCTCGGAGCGGCACCGGGCAGCGATCGGTTCGAAGTCGCGCCCACGGCCGGCGACCGGCATCGCCAATCCCGCGGCGAACGCCGCGAAGTCGATCGCCTGTTTCGGCGCACGCGGATCGGACAGGACGGCCTCTGCTGCCGCGATCCCCTCCTCAATCTTGTTCTCATGGACCGCAATTGCCGATCCAGTCGCTTCGACGACGAGCTGCAGGCTGGGGTGTTGCACGCGCTTGCGAAGCAGGCCCAGCACTTGGTGGGCGCGTTCGACGTCGCCCATGGACCAGAACAGGATGGAAAGGCGGGGAAGGCCCCAGAGCACAAGCTCAAACTCGTCAAGGTGCTCGGGTGCGAACCGCGCCAGCACCTGCTCGGCCTCCACCGGGTGGCCCTGCCATAGCAGTGTGCGCGACAGCAACTCGGCGGCTTGGAGGCCGCCGTCCCGCTCGAACGTTGCCCGCGCGAGGTGCTCGCCCAGTGGCACGTTGGACAGGAAGATCGCGTCCTTCGTCGCCGCGATGAGAAGGTCCGTTTCGACGGTCTGGTCGCTGTCGACGGACAGCTGGGCCAGTCGCAGCCGGCTCGCCGCCGTGTCATGTGCCTGGCGGCGCAGCACTGTCACGATGCGGCCCCGCAGTCTGCGCCCCGACGCTGTGCCGACGCGACGCCGGACGACGTCGCCGAAGAGCGGATGACTGAACCGGGCGTTCATCACGGCGCCGTCCTGTGCGATGCGAACCAGTCCGCCGACTTCGGCGGCGTCCACGGCCTCCTCGCCCGCCAATTCGATCAAGGTGTCGATGTCGAGCGGCTCGCACAGCGCAAGCAGCTTGAGCGCGTTCACGGCATCCTTGCCGACGTGATCGAGGCGATCCTCGAGTAGCGCAGCAAGTCCGGACGGAACGACCGCCCGGCCGCGCAGCTGCCAGACCCCGTCGACTTCACTGAGTGTCCCGGCATCGACGGCGCCCTCGACCATATGGCGTAGAAACAATGGATTGCCGCCCGACGCGTCCCACATGACGTCGGCGGAGAGGCCCTCCAGAGTCCCGCCGAGAACAGATTCGACGAGCGCTACGCTTTGCTCCTTCGTGAACGGCATCAGCTCAAAACGCCGGAGGTGGTGGTCCTTCCACAACGCGGTGACGGCATCGGGAACCGATTCGCCGCTGCGAACCGTTGCCACGATCTGCCCTGCCCGCTCAACGGCGATCTGGTGTATCAGCGTCGACGAGAGCTGGTCGAGTAGATGGGCGTCGTCGACCCCGATCACGGTCTCGGGATTTTCGAGGATTGACGCGCGTGCGGCGGCGAGAAGGGCGACGGGGTCACGTGAACCCGACGGCGGTATCCGATGGGCGAACACCCCGAGCGGGATGCTGCGAGAGGACTCGGTGCAGCCGACCCACTGCACTTCCGAACGCAGCGACGCGGTCACCGCGCGTGCCAGGGTGGTTTTGCCGACGCCTGCAGCCCCGACCAATACGACGCCACAGCCGTCGTTGCCGGTGACCGTGGAGCGAATCGCGTCGAACTCCACAGGGCGATCGAGCAAGTGCCAGCGGGCCGCCATGAAGTGAGAGTTTAGGCTGCTGGAGCGCACATCGCTTTGCAAATGACACGCCGGCGGCCAGCGACTTTGCTGCTAGTCGGGAAGGTCGGCCACGTCGCTGGGTTCCAACCGGGCGATATTGTTCACTCAGTGCCGAAAGTCGCTCGACGCTTCGTAGACCAGTTTCTTCAGTCGGTTGATCGATCCGAGAGGGCGGTGCGCCTCCAGTCCGCGCGACGAGTTGAACGACAACACGTCGTCACCGATTGCCCGCCGGGCGGCGGTGTCGGGGTTCTGCGCGGGAAAAGTGTTCTTTGCAACGCCGATGTGTGCCGAGTCCTCCTCCGGCAAGGCCACCGTCGCGTCCTCGATGGGCATGGTCACGGTGTCGGTGCACAGTTGCACCCGCAATTCGTACTCGGCGCTGTTGCTGCGGAAGAAATCGACCACCATGTCGCGGAACGCGTCCTTGCCGGCGTCGGGTGGGACGAGTTGGGGTTCAAGCGGGTCACGCGCCGCAACGGCGACCAACCGGTGCCCCAACTCTTGCGCAGGCCCGACGATGGCCAGCTGGGCGATCCGCGACGCGCCTAGCACGCCGATCCGCAGGCTCATGCCGGTGCGGGGGCCGGCACGGCGGACTGGCAAATGCTGCGCACGTACGCCACGCTGGTTTGCACGTCGCGCACCGGTCCCTCATCGTTCGGCTCGCGATCGAGGATGGTGTCCTGTTCCATGACGAACCAGCCGTCAAAGCCGTTGCCGCGCAACGCGGTGACGATCCCTGCGATGTCGACGTCGCCGCCGCCGAGCGGCGTGTACATGCCATCCCGCACGGCCTCGGTGTACGTCAGTTCACCGGCTTGAACGCGGGCCGCGAGGGCGGCGTCGACGTCCTTGAGGTGGGCATGGGCGATGCGGCCAGGGACCTCGCGGGCCAGCCGCAGCGGATCGGTTCCCCCGATCAGCAGGTGGCCGGTGTCCAGGCACAGCTTGATCTGCGAACCGGCCAGCACCCGATCGACGTCGCTGCGGGTCTCCACCATCGTGCCGACATGCGGGTGCAGCACCGCGAGCACGCCCTTCTCCGCCGCGGCGGCGCCGAGTCGATCGAGATTGCCCAGCAGGGTTGCCCATTGGCCGTCGTCGAGCGTTGGATGGGAGTCGTAGCCGTCGGTGCCGGTCGCCGCGGCCAGCACGAGAACGTCGGCCCCGCAGGCCACCAGCGCGTCGAGCGGGCCTGCGATGTCGGGCAGCGGATCGTGCCCGGCATCGTGCAGCAGGACAGGCGCGAAGGTGCCGACACAGCTCAACCCATACGAATCCAGCAGGGCACTCAGTTCGTCGGGATCGGACGGCAGGAAGCCCTCGGGTCCGAGTTCGGTTGCGGCCAGCCCGACGTCGCGCATCTCGGCGAGTACGCGTTGCGGAGTCAGCTGGTGCCCCCACCCCGGCACCTCACACACACCCCAGGAGATTGGCGCGCCGGCGATCTTCGGGATTTTCACTGTGATCTCACATCCTCGATCCGAACGGGAGCGCCCCGCTGCAACGACTCCGTCGCCGCTTCCGCCAACCGCGCGACCTCGACCGCGTCGGCCACCGTGCACGCGGGAGCGGCGGTGCCGTTGACCACGTCGACAAACGCGGTCAACTCGGCGCGAAACGCGTCGGTGAAACGGTCCATGAAGAAGTGATGCGCCGGGCCGCCCGGAAACTCGTTGTCCGGGTCGACATTCCGCACCGGTGCGCCCTGGTCCCAGCCGGCGACCACGGTGTCACGGAAGCCGTGCACCTCCAGTCGGCAGTCGTATCCGCGCCCGTTGTAGCGGGCCGCGGACACCAGCCCGAGGGTGCCCTGGTCAAAAGTCACCACCACCGCGGCGGTGTCGACGTCGCCGAACTCGGTGAACCGCGGGTCGCCCTGCACGCTGCCGGTCGCGTAGACCTCGACGGCCTGCTGCCCCGTGATCCAGCGCAGCACGTCGAAATCATGCACGGCGCAGTCGCGGAAGATGCCGCCGGAACCCGCGATGTACTCCATCGGCGGGGGAGCGGGATCCATGGTGGTGCTGCGGACGGTGTGCAGCAGGCCCAGCGAGCCGTCGTCGACCGCGCGCTTGGCTGCGGCGAATGCGGCGTCGAAGCGCCTCTGATAACCGACCTGCACCGGCACGCCGGAGCGAGCGATCACCTCGGCGACCCTGGCGCTGTCCGCGGCGGTCGCGGCGATCGGCTTTTCGCAGAAGGTCGGCAGACCGCGACGTACGGCGGCCAGCGTCAGCTCGGCGTGTGCGGGCGTGGAGGCCGAGACCACGACACCGTCGACGCCCGACGCCAGCAGTTCCTCCACCGAGTCTGCCGGTTTTGCACCGTGTTTGGCGGCGACGGCCGCGACCACGTCGGGGCGCTCGTCGGCGACGACAAGCCCGTCGACACCATCGATGCCGGACAGCGTGTCGGTGTGGAAGGCGCCGATGCGGCCCAGCCCGATTATGCCGAGAGTGGTCATGGCTTTCTCCGATCGTCTTGGTCGCGCAGCGCGACGTCGAGTTGTTCTTCGGTCAGGTCGTCGGCCAACGCGGCCAGCACGGTGTCGACCTGACTGGGCGGGGCCAGACTGCCGATTGGCTGGTCGCTGTCGAGGTTGGTGGGAAAGGCGTAACCCTCGGCCGTCGCCACCACGGCGTTGAGCAGTTCGCGCTGCAGGCGGCCCGCCGCCTTCATCGCGCGCAGTGCCGGATAGATCGCCCGCACCATCGCGCTGCGGTCCAGGGCCTCCATCGCGCGACCGAACGGCGACGAGATCTGCAACAGGTTGGCGATCCGGCGGATGTCGGCCGAAACGTTTGACCCCGCACCGTGATACAGCGCCGGATTGAAGAACAGCGCGTCGCCCTTGGCCAGCGGCACCTGCACATGATGCTCGGCGAAGAATTCGATGAACTCCGGCCGGTTGAACGCGATGTAACCGCCCTCGAATCGCTGCGAGAACGGCAGCAACATGGTCGGTCCGCTCTCGACCGGCATGTCGCAGTGCGCCACCGCACCCTGCAGCGTCAGCACCGGTGACGTGCGGTGCAGGTGCGCGGGATATTCGGCCAACTGTTCGGCGGCCACGAAGCCGAGGTGATAGTCACGGTGTGGAACCTGCTGCGTCCCACCGGGATTGACGACGTTCACCTGCGAAGTGACCTGGTAACGGGGGCCCAGCCACGCCTGACAGACGACGGCAAGCGCGTCGTTTGCGTAGTAGTCGGCGAACACCTGCGGGGCATGCAGCGCCAGCTTCTGCGCGGCGTTCCAGATCCGGTCGTTGGCGCCGGGCTTGCCGAAGTGGTCACCGGCGGCCGAACCAGCCGCATGTTGTGCGTCGATGATCGCGAAGAATGCTTCGCTGGCCCGGTCCACCACGTCGGGGGAGAACGCGTGCTCGAAGATCACCACGCCGGGCCCGTCGGCCAGCGCCCGGATCAGTTCGGACTGCAACGCTCGGCGGTCGGCGGAACCGACGGTGGCCGACGAGTAGACCAGCACGTTGCTTCGCACATCCGTCGCCAGGGGGAACTCGGCGACATCGGTGTCGCGAAGGACCTGCATGCGGAAGTCGTCGAGGAGGCAGTCGGACTCGTCGATCCACGGCGTGGGTGTCGTGTTCGCGGGCGCAGCCATAGCAGATAGTCTTGCTGTGACAGCGACCGCATTCAACGCCAAAAATCCATCAAAAACACATCAGGATATCCGACGAGCAGACGCAAAAGCACCCAAAATGCGGCGTGTCGGGGGCCTTTTGAGTCTCAGTGTCAGAGAACGGGACATCGATGCCGCACCGCTACAAGGTCCGTGAGATCGCGCAGCAGTCCGGGCTGAGCGAGGCCACCGTCGACCGTGTGCTCAATGAGCGGCCGGGGGTGCGGGAGAACACCAGGGCAGAAGTCATGCAGGCCATCGAGGACCTGGACAAGCAGCGCGCCCAGCTGCGCCTGGTCGGCCGTCGCTACCTCATCGACGTGGTCATGCAGACGCCGCAGCGGTTCTCCGACGCATTCCGGGCCGCGGTCGAGGCCGAGCTGCCCGCATTCGCGCCTGCCATGGTGCGGGCGCGTTTTCATCTGTGGGAGTCGGGCTCGACGGCGCAGATGGTCGAAGCGCTCGGCGATCTGCGTGGCAGCCACGGCGTGGTGCTGAAGGCGCAGGACGAACCCGATGTGTCCGAGGCCATCGACCGGCTCGTCGACGGCGGAGTGCCTGTGGTGACCTATGCGACCGATGTGCAGGCCAGTTCGCGCTGCGGCTACGTCGGCATCGACAACCACGGGGCGGGGGTGACGGCCGCATATCTGATGAACCAGTGGCTGGGGCAGGCGTCGTCAGATGTGCTCATCACGCTGTCCCGCACGGTGTTTCGCGGCGAGGGGGAGCGCGAGGTCGGCTTCCGTTCGGCGCTGCGCGGCTCTGGCCGCGCGATCGTCGAAGTCAGCGACAGCGACGGCATCGATGCCACCAACGAGCGGCTGGTGCTCGAGGCGCTCGAGCAACATCCCAACGTGGAGGCCGTCTACTCCGTCGGCGGTGGCAACACCGCAACGGTCGAGGCGTTCGAAGCACTAGGACGCGTCTGCCGTGTCTTTGTTGCCCACGATCTCGACGCCGACAATCGGCGGCTGCTGCGCGAAGGCCGCATCTCGGTGGTGCTGCACAACGATCTGCGCGTCGACGCGCGGCTCGCGATTCGGCTTATCCTGCAGGAGCGCGGCGCATTGCCGGTCGAGCCGCCGTGGCCCGTCCCGATCCAGGTCATCACGCCGTACAACCTGCCGCGCTAGTGCGAGCGTCCTCATACCGCCGAATCGGCGTGACGTTTCTGGACATACGTCACCCACGGTCGACCAGGCTGAACCTGGCCGACCTCTAGGACGCTCCCG
>JAVRPG010000604.1:0-4185 GCA_032162325.1 Mycobacterium sp.
ACGGTGGAGTACTGCCCTACCACGACACAAGCCAGCACCGGCAACGGTGGGGGCTGTGAGCGAAACAACTTACCTCCCAAGCGATTACAACGCGCAAGAAGTGAGTAGCAGGAGCTCTATATAACCTCTTTCGCCCTGATCAGCGTCCGGTTTCGGTGAATCTGGTTGAGGAACAGGCCGATTGCTGTCGCCATCGACCCGGTGCGGGCGCCATCGATCATATCGAACGCGTGGCCCGCGCCTGGCAGCTCCACGTAGCTGACCACCGAGTGCGACGCCGCGCGCAACCCCTCGACGAAGCTGCGGGCCTGCTCGACTGGAATGACGCTGTCGCCGGTGCCATGGATGACCAGGAACGGCGGCGCATCCTTGTGAACCCGCGCGATCGGCGACGCCTTGCGGAAGATGTCCGGGCGCTTGGAGATCTTCCGCCCGACCACGACCCGCTCGAGGAAGTCGACGAATCGTGCCCGCTCCGCTGTCGACCGGTCTTCCCAGTCGTAGCGTCCGTAGATGCCAACCACCGCGTCGACGGAGGTGTCAGAGCCGTCCGGCAATTCGCTTTGCATCTCTGGGTCGTTCGCGGTCAGGCCTGCCAGTGCGGACAGGTGTCCGCCCGCCGAACATCCCGCTACCGCAACGAAATTGCGGTCACCGCCGAACTTGTCGACGTTCGCGTGCGCCCAGGCGATCGCGGTCTTGACGTCGGTGATGTGCGCAGGCCATTTGTGGTGAGGCGCCACCCGGTAGTCGATGGACAGGCACACCCAGCCCCTCTCGGCCAGATGCGACATCAACGCGTAGCCCTGGAGCAGCCGGCCGCCGTGCACCCAGGCGCCACCGGGCACGAAGAGCAGCACCGGCGCGGGTTCGGCAGGCAGGTCCTTGCGGCGCCATACGTCCAGCAGCTGGGAGGGGCGGGGGCCGTAGCGGACGGATGTCCGATACACGCTGCGACGGTGCTCGCACAGCTTCCACAGCGGCGGCGTGCGTTCCGGCGCCGGCCATTCGATCGCCAGGTCCTTGGCGGGCACGATGCCGCGCAGCGCGGCTTCGGTGACGGAGTTGGTGCTGTCCCGCTCCTGGCGCTTCAGCTCGGCGTTACCCGGGCTAAGCAAGGACTTCGCCGTCGCGCCGAGAAAATCGGGCAGGTGGCGGTAGCCCCAAACGCCCATCGCCGTCGCGGCACCCAGTGGCTCAAGGTGTTTCCCGACACCGGGCAGGGAAGCGCTCGCGACGCTCATCGCGAGCATGTAGTCGGCAGGACCGGCCTTCAGCAACCACCGGGCGCGTGACCACATGGTCGGACCGGGGTCCGGTCGTACCGTCATTGCGCGAGCGTACCTCGCACCTGCGGCGGTAAACGACAACATTCGGAACATGTCTACTCATGACATTTTCAAGATCACTTGTGACCTGCATCACGTCTGCGCTGAGCGGCCGTCGGGCGAGTTAGCTTCATTTGACAACCGTCAACCTCCGCCCTTTCAGAGGACTTCCACCGTGAGTAAGTCAGCTCTCGCCATCACCGAGGAACACAACGACCTGGCCGACGCCGTTTTCGGACAACTGGACAGGCTGAACAGCCGTGCTGCGGCCCGCGCGACCCTGGAGAAGGGGGCGACTCACCCCAGTGAGATCTGGTCGGCGGGCAAGGACCTCGGCTGGAACGGTCTGGCGATCGCCGAGGAACACGGCGGATCGGGCTTCGGACTCGCCGAGTTGGCGGTGGTACTGGAGGCGCAGGGCCGCGAGCTGTCCCCCGGGCCGTTCCTCCCGACCGTGGCGGCTGCCGTGGTGATCGACCGCTGCGCGCCGGATTCCGTTCGTGCGCAACTGCTTCCGGGGCTGGCCGACGGCAGCACGGCCGGCGCGCTCGCCCTGTCGGGCAGCGTGACGATCGGTTCGGATCTGGTTGTCACCGGCGAGAGCCCCGCCGTGCTGGGGGCGCCGGACGCCGATGTGCTCGTGATCGCCGCCGGTGAGGACGTTGTCGTCGTCGACGCCGCGGCCGACGGTGTCACCGTCACCGCGCTGGACTCGCTGGACACCACCCGCAGCGTCGGGTCGGTCGCGCTGCGCGGCGTGGCGGTCGAAGAGGACCGCGTGCTTCGCGGCGCCGCACGCAAGGCCAGGACGGTGTTCCGGATCCTCGCGTCGGCCGAGGCAGTCGGCGTCAGCTGGGCGGCGCTGGAGATGGCCGTCGAATACGCCAAGGTGCGCGAGCAGTTCGGCCGGACCATCGGCACCTTCCAGGCCGTCAAGCACCACGCCGCCAACATGCTCGTCAACGCCGAGGAGACCACCGCAGCCACCTGGGACGCGGCACGCGCCGACGACCTGGACAGCGCCTGGTTCGCCGCCGCGGTGGCCGCGTCGCACGCGATCCGCACTCAGGTGTTCAACGCGCAGAACAACATTCAGTTGCACGGCGGCATCGGGTACACATGGGAGCACGATGCTCACCTGTACCTGCGGCGGGCCCGCACGCTGGCTGCGCTGATGGAAGAGGGCGGCGACCCGCTGCTCGACGTCGTGGAGGGCCAGCGCAGCGGTCAAGCGCACGGCGCGTCGTTCACGCTGCCGCCCGAGGCGGAGGCCCACCGCAGCCAGGCCCGCGAGGCCGTCGCCTCTCTGCGTTCCCTGCCCGCCGACAAACAACGCGACTTCCTCGTCGACTCGAGCTACCTGGTGCCGCACTGGCCCAAGCCCTGGGGCCGGGCCGCCGACGTGCTCGAGCAACTGGTCATCGAGGAGGAGTTCAGTGGCGTCGAACGGCCCGACATGGGCATCACCGGCTGGGTGGCGCTCACGATCGCCCAGGCGGGCACTGACGACCAGCGCGAGCGCTTCGTCGAGCCGGTGCTGCGTGGTCAGGTGATGTGGTGCCAGCTTTTCTCCGAGCCCGGCGCGGGTTCGGACGCAGCCGCGGTGCGCACCGCCGCCAAGAAGGTCGACGGGGGTTGGCGCGTCACCGGCCAGAAGGTGTGGACCAGCCTCGCGCAGTACTGCCAGTGGGGGCTGGCGACCGTGCGCACCGACCCCGACGCGGCCAAGCACGCCGGGGTCACCATGATGGCGATCGACATGAAAGCCCCTGGCGTGACCGTCAATCCGCTGCGCGGCATCACCGGCGATTCCCATTTCAACGAGGTCTTCTTCGATGACGTCTTCGTTCCGGACTCCGATGTGGTCGGCGACGTGAACCGCGGGTGGCTGGTGGCCCGCGCGACGCTGGGCAACGAGCGGATCTCCATCGGCGGCGGTTCGGGAGGTGCGTCCGGGTTCAGCCCGGATGACCTCGTCAAGCTGCTCGACGCCTCACCTGATGCCGCCAAATATGTGCGCCAGGCGGGCGAATCCATCGCCGAGACACATACGCTGCGGCTGCTGAACCTGCGGCGGGCCAGCCGGGCCATCGCGGGCGCCGAACCCGGGCCGGAGGGCAATGTGACCAAGCTCCTGGTGGCCGAGGCGGGCCAGCGGATCACCGAGCTCGGCATGGCGCTGTCCGGGTCGGCGTCCGTGGTCGGGCAGGCGCCGAAGCTGCTGCGCAGCTATCTCGGAAACCGGGCCATGACCATCGCGGGCGGCACGTCGGAAATCACTCGGAACACGATCGCCGAACGGATTCTCGGCCTGCCTCGCGACCCTCTCCTCAAGTAGACCTGGCCGCCCTCTGCGCGAACAGACGCATAAGGCCCCGACACGCGACGAAAAGGGGATGTTTGCGTCTGCTCGCGCTAGGAATTCTCAGCGCAGCGCTGCACGGCCGCGAACCCGACCAAGCATTACCAGCGCCACAAGGGTGACCAACAGCAGGATCGTCGTGCATGCGGCGGCCTGGAACGCCTGCCCGCGGTCGGTCAGCGCGAAGATCGTCACCGGCAAGGTCTTCCAGGTCGCCGGGTAGACCATCACCGTCGCGCCGAGCTCACCCATCGAAAGGGCGACCGCCAGACCCGCCGCGGCGCCCAGCGCAGGTAACAGCAGCGGCAGCGTGACCAGGAACAGCACCCGGACAGGGCCCGCGCCGAGGGATTCGGCGGCTTGGCGATAGGCGGGGTCCAGGCGGTCGAGGGCAGCTGACACGGCGCTGAACGCAAACGCGAGCACCAGGACGGCGTGCGCCATGATGACGATCCACCTGGTCCCGCCGAGCAACAACGGGCGCGAGTTGAACGC
>JAVRPG010000605.1:0-9173 GCA_032162325.1 Mycobacterium sp.
CTCGTCGAACAGCCGGCGAAGGTGATGCGGATCGGCACCATGATCAAGCAGCTGCTGGAGGAGGTCCGCGCCGCGCCGCTCGACGACGCCAGCCGCAACCGCCTGCGCGACATCCACCGCACCAGCATTCGCGAACTCGAGGACGGGCTGGCGCCCGAACTGCGCGAGGAGCTCGAACGGTTCACACTGCCGTTCACCGAGGACACCGTCCCGTCGGATGCCGAACTGCGCATCGCGCAGGCCCAGCTGGTCGGCTGGCTCGAGGGCCTGTTCCACGGCATCCAGACCGCGTTGTTCGCCCAGCAGATGGCGGCGCGTCAGCAGCTGGAGCAGATGCGGGGTGCACTGCCGCCCGGGGTCGGCCCGCAGCGCGGCGGCGGCGCCGGGACCGGTCAGTACCTGTAGGTCTTGTGTCTCACCCGCACATCGAGACGCACAACGCGTGGGTGGAGTTTCCCATCTTCGACGCGAAGACGCGCTCGCTGAAGAAGGCGTTCCTCGGCAAGGCCGGCGGCGCGATCGGACGCAACGAGTCCAACGTCGTGGTCATCGAGGCGTTGCGGGACATCACCATGTCGCTGGGACTCGGTGACCGGGTCGGGCTGGTCGGGCACAACGGCGCGGGAAAGTCGACCCTGCTGCGGCTGCTGTCCGGGATCTACGAGCCGACCCGCGGGGTGGCTTCGGTGACGGGCCGGGTGGCCCCGGTGTTCGACCTCGGCGTCGGGATGGACCCCGAGATCTCCGGGTTCGAGAACATCATCATCCGCGGGCTGTTCCTCGGGCAGACCCGAAAGCAAATGCTGGCCAAGGTCGACGAGATCGCGGAGTTCACCGAGCTCGGCGACTACCTGTCGATGCCGCTGCGCACGTACTCCACCGGCATGCGGGTGCGGCTGGCGATGGGCGTGGTGACCAGCATCGACCCGGAGATCCTGCTGCTTGACGAGGGCATCGGGGCCGTCGACGCGGACTTCCTGAAGAAGGCGCAGACGCGATTGCAGAGCCTGGTCGAGCGGTCGGGCATCCTGGTGTTCGCCAGCCACTCCAACGAGTTTCTGGCCCGGCTGTGCAAGACCGCGATGTGGATCGACCACGGCACGATCAAGATGACCGGCGACATCGAGGACGTGGTCCGCGCGTACGAGGGTGAGGACGCGGCCCGCCATGTGCGGGAGGTCCTCGAGGAGCACCGAGGCGATTGGTCGCCGACCGAGGACTCCAGCGCCGACTGGCCGGCAACGGTTCCCGATGACTGACACGGTGGGCGATGAGCGCTCGCGCGAAGAGCAGACAACCTACGCCGTGGTGGTCACGCATCGGCGTCCCGACGAACTCGCCAAGTCGTTGGACGCATTGAGCGCCCAGACACGCCCTCCCGACCATCTGGTGGTCGTCGACAACGACGACGACGAGCGCGTTCGCGACATCGTAAGCGGCCAGCCGATCGCAACCACCTATCTCGGTTCGCGCCGAAACCTCGGCGGCGCAGGCGGTTTTGCGTTGGGCATGCTGCACGCGCTGGCGCTGGGCGCGGACTGGGTGTGGCTGGCCGACGACGACGGCAGGCCGTTGGATTCCGAAGTGCTTGGCACGCTGCTGGCGTGTGCGGAGAAGCATGACCTGGCCGAGGTGTCGCCGATGGTGTGCGACATGAACGACCCTGAACGCCTTGCCTTTCCGCTGCGCCGCGGGCTGGTGTGGCGGCGCAGGGTCAGCGAATTGCGCACCGAAGGTGTGGAGCAGGACTTGTTGCGAGGCATTGCGTCGCTGTTCAACGGCGCACTGTTTCGCGCGTCGACGCTGGAAGCGGTCGGCATTCCCGATATCCGTTTGTTCGTGCGCGGTGACGAAGTAGATGTGCACCGTCGGCTGGTGCGCTCGGGGCTGCCTTTTGGCACGTGCCTGAACGCGGTGTATCTGCATCCGCAAGGCGGCGACGAGTTCAAGCCGATTCTCGGCGGACGTATGCACACCCAGTATCCCGAAGACGCCACCAAACGGTTCTTCACCTACCGCAACCGCGGTTATCTGCTGTCCCAGCCCGGTTTGCGGAAACTGTTGCCGCAGGAGTGGATTCGGTTCTCCTGGTTCTTCCTGGTGTCTCGCCGCGATCCTGCTGGGCTGGTCGAATGGATCCGGCTGCGGCGGATGGGGCGACGCGAAAGGTTCGGCCGATGACGTTCACCGACGCGGCCGCGCAGTCGCGGACGATGAACCGCGCCGTTGGCGACCTGGTCGACGGGTTCGGCAAGCGCGAACTGTGGCTGCACCTGGGCTGGCAGGACATCAAGCAGCGCTACCGGCGCTCGGTTCTCGGCCCGTTCTGGATCACGATCGCGACGGGCGCCACAGCGGTCGCGATGGGGCTGTTGTATTCAAAGCTGTTCAAGCTGCCGCTCGCCGAGCACCTGCCCTATGTCACGCTCGGCCTGATCGTCTGGAACCTGATCAACGCGTCCATTCTCGAGGGCGCGGACGTTTTCGTCGCCAACGAGGGGCTGATCAAACAACTTCCGACGCCACTGTCCGTGCACGTCTATCGGCTGGTGTGGCGGCAGATGATCCTGTTCGCCCACAACATCATCATCTTCGTGATCATCGCGATCATCTACCCCAAACCGTGGTCGTGGGCCGACCTCGCGGTCATTCCGGCATTGGGCCTGATCGTGCTGAATTGCATTTGGGTTTCGCTGTGTTTCGGGATCCTGTCCACGCGCTACCGCGACATCAGCCCGCTGCTCTTCAGCCTCGTCCAGCTGCTGTTCTTCATGACGCCGATCATCTGGAATGAGTCGACGCTGCAGCAGCAGGGCGCGGGGTCCTACGCCAAGATCGTGGAGCTCAACCCGCTGCTGCACTACCTGGACATCGTGCGGGCGCCGCTGCTGGGCGCAGACCAGGAGCTGCGGCACTGGTTGGTGGTGCTGGCGCTGACCGCGATCGGCTGGATCCTGGCCGCATTCGCGATGCGTCAGTACCGGGCCCGCGTGCCGTACTGGGTGTAGACGACAGCGGTACCACACCGAACCGACACCGACCGCCGAAAGTGCCACCTGAGCCCGTAGTTATCCACAGTCCGAAATTGATCCACAGGCCGGGGTCATCGGCCGTGCGTGTTGCCTCATGTCAAGATGCGCGCGAGGGTGGTTTGGCGGGTGTCACTTGAGCCAGCGATAATCGAATGCATCTTCGAAGGAGTGGCGACGCGGAGCTACTCGACCTGATGGGTGATGCCCAGCAGGCCGAGCGGGCGGCGTTTGCGCGCCAATTGATGGCGGTGGGCCAGTTCGCCCAGTGCCGCGTCGAGCAAATGTCGGGTGAGAACGACTTCTTCTGCGTCGATGACTGGGAAGTTATCGCTGCCGAGATCGGCGCCGAATTGGGTATCAGCCGCGGACGGGCGTCCTCGCAGATGCGCTACGGAACGGCGCTGCTGGAGCGGTTCCCGAAGCTGGGTGAGGTGTTCCTGGCCGGCGAGGTGGACTTCCGCGTGATCGCTGCCGCGATCTTCCGTACCGATTTGATCATCGACAAGGACGTCCTGGCCAAGATCGACGCGGAACTGGCCCGCAAGGCGCCAGCCTGGAAACAAGCTCTCGCGGGAGAAGGTCACCGAACTGGTCGACTGGCTGGTGATCGAGCTGGACCCCGACGCGGTGCGGGTGGCCCGTCAGCGCGACCTCGACCGCCATATCGAGGTCCAACCCGACCAGAATGGCATGGCCGAGATCTGGGGCAGCGTGCGCGCACCGGATGCGGCGGCCTTCGACACCAAGCTCAACCAACTCGCCGCCACGGTGTGCCCCGACGATCCGCGCACCACGACACAACGGCGCGCCGATGCGCTGACCCCGCTGGCCGCAGGCGCGGCCACGATGACGTGCACCTGCGGATCACCGGATTGCGCGGCAACCACTACCGAAGTCCCGGCCAACCCGATCGTGATTAACGTGATCGCCGAGGCTGCAACCGTCGAGGGCACCGGCGACAAGCCGGGCTACCTGCCCGGCTACGGCGTGCTGCCAGCCGCGACGGTCACCGAGTTGGCGAAGCATGCCACGCTGCGCCCGGTCGCCATCCCCAAAGATCTTGTCGCAGAACCGAACTACCAGCCGTCGGCCGCGTTGGCCAGATTTATCCGCTACCGCGATCTGACGTGCCGCTGGACCGGTTGCGACCAGCCGGCCCAGTTCTGCGATATCGACCACACCGTGCCCTATCCGGTCGGCCCGACGCACCCGTCGAACAACAAGCCCTAACTGTCGAATCCACGATCGACACCGGCATCTCAGGTCTGATCACCGGCCACCTGGTTCGTAAGTCGGTCGAGAGGAGGTGGTTTGAGGCCGGATGACAGTACGAGGACCGACAGCACGATGGCCACAAAAAGTAGCGCCGGGACATCTCCCCACAGATGTCCCATATGGTGGCCGCTGCCGAATGATTGCACCGCCATCACTGCGGCGTGGATGACGCTCGAGCACACGGTGAACCAGATCAGGCTGATATTGGCCTCAGGACGTCGCGCCGCGTTCCAGAGGAAGACGCCCAGCGTCGCGTACAGACCAACGATCATCATGAAGTAATCGGATTGGTAGGGAGCACCGGGATGCCATGCCCACCCCGACGGCCACACCATTGCTAGCGGATAGAGAAGAAGCATCATCGCGCCAAAGGCGACGAGCGCGATCTGAAGAAGTCTGTAGCTGTATGAGGATGCCATTGCGCGCTCCAAGAGATATGGGCTTTAAGAGGGCGTATCCAGGATCTCAAGGCGATCGTGGAATCACAGTACGCGGGGCGGCCCCTGCTCAGCGCGATTCACCGCCTGTCCGGGGAATGTCGTCGCGCCCACTTCAGCACAGACCCTAGATCAGAACCTCGAAAAGATGCTCTGAACTGCTCTGAAATGGTGCCGCGACGCAATCGTTTCCCGCGCGCACCGCGGCCCAGGGCTTCGCGCCCGCAAGCCCGGGCGTCAGCGAAATCCAGGTTCTCCACCACGACCGCCCCACAGCCAGTGCGCTGGGCATGGTCGAGCATGGCGGTAATCGCTGCACGCACCCGCCCATCGCGCCGCGACGCCGCCAACCCCTCCGTGAACCATTGCTGGTATCCCCACCCGGCGATTCCGTGCCCGGCTGACCGGTATGGCGGCGCGGCGCGGCGTCGCGGTGATCGGGGTGGACCCGGCCTACACCAGCCGCTGGGGCAACCAGCACTGGACCACACCCTTGCAGCAACAGACTTCCGACCCGGCCACCGTGACCCGCCATCACGGCGCGGCGGCCGCGATCGGCAGACGTGGCCTCGGACTTGCGATCAGGCGACGGCCGGCAGGACCCCGCATCAGACAGCGGACCGCTGCGGGCACGCCACCGGCCAGGCCCGATCGTTACCGCGGCTACGGTGGCAGGCGCGGCAGTTCCGGCCCACCGACACACCCGCCATGAGGTATGTCGGTTCACCGGAAAGCACCCGCCAGGGGCTAACACCGTTCGGGCCGGCGCATGCGCATGCGCTACCGGGGCCGCCGCGACCTACTCGTTCAGGCGTTGTCGGCGTTCGACATCGGAATCAGCGGCCTAGATGCCGGGCTCAACCTGCTGCTGACGCTGCCCGACGGAGCGGAACACGAAGTGCTGCAACGCGCCGGCGAGGCAGGCGTCGCATTTCAAGGCTTGTCGCTCATGCGCCATCCGCTCGCCGGACCCGAGGTACCCCGGCCCGACGGCGTCATCATCGGCTTCGGCACACCCGCCGAGCACGCGTTCGCGGCGGCCGTCGATGCGCTTTTGGATGTCCCGAAGGGCAGCGCGCTGGCACGGTAGTCAGGCATGAGCCCACAGCTACGAGGCGCGCGCAGGCGACCGGACGATCCGCTGATCTGGTTGGAGCGAGCGACGGGGTCTGACCCGCTTCGAGCGACACCCACGGCAGACTGGTGGCGTGAGTGATCGCCCGCCTGCGTTTCCGTTCTGGCTGCGGTCATTGCTGTGTCTGACGGCTTCGGCGTGCTCCTTCGCATTACTAGTCGCGATGGCGTACAACATTCGCGAAGGCGGCGACGCGATCTGGCTCGACGGCGCGATCGCTCAGCACGTGCAGCCTCACCTCAGGCCGCGCAGGATAGAGCTAGCGCTCAAGATGACCCAGATCGGATCGCCGATCTTCATCGTTCCAGCGACGTTGGCAGCAGCGCTGATCAGCGCGATCGTACGTCGATCGATCTGGACCGGGATCGTTGTGGCCGCAACGGTAGGCATAGTGGGGCTTGGCAGCACTGCCATGAAGCAGGTGATCACTGCCGCCCACCCGCAATTCGCAGCGCAGATACCGATCGGCCTCGAGCACACCTTCCCGTCCGGTCACGTGGCTTCTGCGTTGTCGCTGATGGGGATCGTGGCGATTGCGTGCGGTGGGAGGCCGCGACACCTGATCATCTGGCTGGGAATCGCAGGCGTCACTGCGATCGTCGCCGCCACGCGCATCTACCTGGGCGTTCACTGGTTCTCGGACACGCTCGGCGGAGTTTTCCTCGGGTGCAGCGCTGTGTTTGCCGGCGCCGCGCTTTTGCCGGATCGGACCATACCCGTCCTAGCCCGCGGTAATCGCCTGGCTGGCTAAGCTGCCCGGGTGGCCGAGCCCCCGATGTCGCCGGACCTGACGCTCAAGACCCAGGTGTGGCGGTTCATCGTCACCGGCGGTTTCTCGGCGATCGTCGACTTCAGCCTCTACGTGCTCCTGTACAAGGCCGTCGGGCTGCAGGTCGACGTGGCCAAGGCCATCAGCTTCGTTGTCGGCACCATTACCGCCTACCTGATCAACCGACGGTGGACGTTTCAGGCAGAACCCAGCACCGCCCGGTTCATCGCGGTCATGGTGCTCTACGCATTGACCTTCGTCGTCCAGGTCGGACTCAATCATTTCTGCCTGCATCTGTTCGATTACCAGACGTGGGCTGTGCCGGTGGCGTTCGTCATCGCGCAGGGCACCGCCACTGTGATCAACTTCATCGTCCAGCGGGCGGTCATCTTCCGGCTGCGCTGAGCCGGACGTGGCAGGCGGTACCCTCGTCACGATGTTTGAGACCAGTACCCAGCGGCTCACCGGCTGGGCCCGGACCGCCCCTTCCGTGGCCCAGGTGCTGTCGACTTCAGACCCCGAGGTGATCGCCAAAGCCGTGTCGCAGGTCGAAGGGCGTGGGGTGATCGCGCGCGGACTGGGCCGCTCGTACGGCGACAATGCCCAGAACGGCGGCGGGCTCGTCATCGACATGACGCCGCTGAGCCGGATCCACTCGATCGACGCCGACACCCACATGGTGGACCTCGACGCCGGCGTCAGCCTGGACGCGCTGATGAAGGCTGCGTTGCCGTTCGGGCTGTGGGTACCGGTGCTCCCTGGCACCCGTCAGGTCACCATCGGCGGCGCGATCGCCTGCGACATCCACGGCAAGAACCACCACAGCGCGGGCAGCTTCGGCGATCACGTCCGGTCGATGGACCTGGTGACTGCCGACGGCGAGATCCGCAGGCTCACCCTCGACGGCCCCGAGAGTGAGCTGTTCTGGGCGACGGTCGGCGGGAACGGACTCACCGGCATCATCCTGCGGGTGGTGTTGGAGATGACACCGACGGAGACCGCGTACTTCATCAACGACGGCGACAACACGTCGACGCTCGATGAAACCGTTGCATTTCACAGCGACGGAAGCGAAGCCAACTACACCTACTCCAGCGCCTGGTTCGACGCGATCAGCCCACCACCCAAGTTGGGCCGCGCCGCGATCACTCGCGGCCGACTTGCCCTGCGCGACGAGCTGCCCAAGAAACTGGCCAAGAACCCACTGAAATTCGATGCGCCACAGCTGATGACGGTGCCTGACGTGTTTCCCAACGGCCTGATGAACAAGCTGACACTGAGCACTATCGGCGAGCTCTATTACCGGCGAGGCGGTCATTACCGCGGCAAGGTGCAGAATCTCACGCAGTTCTATCACCCGCTGGATCTCCTCGGAGAATGGAACCGTGGCTATGGACCGGCCGGTTTCGCGCAGTACCAGTTCCTCGTGCCGCTGTCGGCCGTCGAGGAATTCAAGCAGATCATCCGCGACATCCAGGCGAGCGGTCACTACTCCGCACTCAACGTATTCAAGCTGTTCGGTCCCGGAAATCAAGCGCCGCTGAGTTTTCCGATGGCGGGCTGGAACGTCGCGATGGACTTCCCGATGAAGCCCGGCATCAACGAACTGCTGAACGAACTCGACCGGCGGGTGTTGGAGTTCGGCGGACGGCTGTACACCGCCAAGGATTCCCGCATGACAGCCGAGACCTTCCATGCCATGTACCCGCGAATCGACGAGTGGATTGCCGTGCGCCGCAAGGTCGATCCCAACGGCGTGTTCGCCTCCGACATGGCCCGACGCTTGGAGCTGCTCTAGATGGTGCTCGACGGTGTAGGCAATCCCCAGACCATTCTGCTGCTCGGTGGCACGTCCGAGATCGGGCTGGCCATCTGCGAGCGCTACCTGCGCAACGCGCCCGCGCGCATTGTGCTGACCGCGCTGCCCGATGACCCGCTCCGCGACTCCGCCGTCGCGCAGATGAAGGCGGCGGGCGCAAAATCCGTCGAGCTGATCGACTTCGACGCCGTCGACACCGAGAGCCATCCGAAGGTCATTGACGCCGCCTTCAAAGATGGAGTGGGCGGCCCCAGGGATATAGACGTGGCCATTGTGGCCTTCGGCCTGCTCGGCGACGCCGAAGAGCTGTGGCAGAACCAGCGCAAGGCCGTGCAGGTTGCCGAGATCAACTACACCGCAGCGGTTTCGGTCGGAGTGCTGCTCGGCGAGAGGATGCGCGCGCAGGGCTTCGGCCAGATCATCGCGATGAGCTCGGCTGCCGGTGAGCGGGTGCGGCGGTCCAACTTCGTCTACGGGTCCACCAAGGCCGGCCTGGACGGCTTCTACCTGGGCCTTGGAGAAGCGTTGCGCGAGTTCGGGGTTCGGGTGCTCGTGATCAGGCCCGGCCAGGTGCGCACCACGACGACGATCCAGCACTGGAAAGCCACGGGCAGCAAAGAAGCGCCGTTCACCGTCGACAAGGAGTACGTCGCCGACCTGGCGGTCACGGCATCGGCCAAGGGCAAGGAACTGGTATGGGCGCCGG
>JAVRPG010000606.1:0-5085 GCA_032162325.1 Mycobacterium sp.
GAGCGGCCATGCACCACCATGTCCGACACCGCGGCGGCCATGATCCGGCACTGATGCGGGTCGGCGCGCCGGGCGGCCAGGGCCGCGGCGGCCGGTTCGAATCCGCGCCGCAGCTCCGAGAGCGACACCAGCTGGGCGGCCCGGTCGCCGGCCTCGAGCCGCCACCGAATCAGCTGGGGATCAAACACGTTCCACTTCAGGGCCGGCTGAATCGTGATGCCCACTCGGCGGCGCGATGCGACCATGCCCATCGACTCCAGCACGCGGATCGCCTCCCTGGCGACGCTGCGCGACATGCCGTGCTGCGCGCCGACCCCCTCGAGCGTGAGCACCTGTCCCGCCGGGTACTTCCCGGACACGATGGCGGTGCCGAGCGCGGTGAGCAAATTGTCGTGCAGAGCGCCGACGTTTGCTTCGGAGGTCACACATACATCTTGTCATAGCTTTGCTGACGTCATTAAAACCATACGATTCCGCTGCATACTTGCAATCGTATGACTAGTGAGGCATGCTGTGTGACGTCAAGCACAACTGGGTAGGTGGAGGGGATGGCGTCACCAATCGTCGTCATGGGGGTGTCTGGCTCCGGTAAGTCGACCGTCGGCGCGGCGTTGGCGCAGCGCCTGAGGGTGCCGTTCGCCGACGCCGACGACTTTCATCCGCCGGCCAACATCGCCAAGATGACGGCCGGTCAACCCCTCAATGACGACGACCGCTATCCATGGCTCGAAGCGATCGGGGAGTGGCTCGCCCAGCATTGCGGCGACGGCGGGGTGATGAGCTGCTCGGCACTGCGGCGCAAGTACCGCGACCAGTTGCGTCGTCATTGTCCGGACGTCGAATTCCTGCATCTGGCCGGCACACCCGAGGTCATCGGCAAGCGACAGGCCAGCCGGCCGGGACATTTCATGCCCGCGTCCCTGCTGGCATCTCAGTTCGCCACGCTCGAGCCGCTCGAGCCCGATGAAGGCGGCATCGTCATCGATGTCGATCAGAACATCGATTCCATCATCGACAACTACGTCTCGTTATCCGCCACGCGCACAACCGAACAGGAGAACCGATGACCACGGCACTCACCATTCTGGCGGCCGACACCGAGCTACCAGAACCCGTCGCTGCCGGCTGGCAGCTCATCCTTGCGGCGCTGGCCGGTATCGCACTGATCGTCGTGCTGATCACGATCGCCAAGCTGCACCCGTTCCTCGCGCTGATCTTCGGCGCGCTGACCGTCGGCATCGTCGCGGGGGAGAACCTCGGAGACGTGCTCGACTCCTTCGCCAACGGGTTCGGCACCACCGCGGCGGGCGTGGGCATCCTGATCGCACTTGGTGCGATGTTCGCCAAGCTGCTCGCCGACTCCGGCGGCGCCGACGAGATCGTCGACAGCATCGTGGGGCACGCCTCACCGCGGGCACTGCCTTGGGCAATGGCGTTGGTGGGGGCCATCATTGGCTTGCCGATGTTCTTCGAGATCGGCCTGGTGCTACTGATGCCGGTCATCTATCTGGTCGCTAAGCGGTCGCAGCTCTCGTTGATCACCGTCGGAATCCCCGCGCTGGCAGGGCTTTCCGCCATGCACGGACTGGTGCCGCCGCACCCCGGACCGTTGACCGCGATCGACCTGCTGGGCGCCGACCTGGGTATCACGCTCGCGCTGGGTGTGGCCGTGGCGATTCCGACGGTCATCGTGGCAGGTCCGCTGTTCGGCAGGCTCGCCGGCCGGTGGGTGGTCCTGGACGTGCCGGACCGGTTCGAGGCCGACGATTTCGCCCGCAACGGTGGTGGCGGCGTGACGACCGCCGCGGCGGGCACCGAGGATGAGGGCACGACGACTCAAACTGCCACTCGTGTTGAGCGCCAACGGCCCAGCTTCGGCATCACACTTTTCTCCGTTCTGCTGCCCGTCGGCTTGATGATGGGTAAGGCGCTGGTCGACATCTTCATCGACGACAAAGGCAACCCGCTGCGCCAAACCTTCGACATTCTTGGCCGCCCGCTCGTGGCGCTGTTGATCGCGGTTGTGGTCGGCATTTTCACATTGGGCCGCGGCGCAGCGATGACGCGCGATCAGATCGTCAAATGCCTTGAGACGTCGCTGCCCCCGGTAGCCGGCATCATCCTGATCGTCGCCGCAGGCGGCGGATTCAAGCAGGTCCTGGTGGACACCGGTATCGGCACGATGCTCGCGGACTGGGCCAAGGGCACCGGTATCTCGGTGATCCTGCTGGCCTGGGTGCTGGCCGTATTGATCCGGCTCGCAACGGGTTCCGCGACGGTAGCCACCATCACCGCATCGTCGCTGATGCTGGGTCTGGTGGAAGGCATGAGCACCGGTGAGGTCTCGTTGATCGTGCTCGCGGTCGGCGCCGGCTCGCTGTTCTTCTCCCACGTCAACGACGCCGGATTCTGGCTCGTCAAGGAGTACTTCGGTATGTCCGTGGGTCAGACCATCAAGTCGTGGTCGATCATGGAGACCGTGCTGTCGGTCACCGGCCTGGTGCTGGTGCTGCTGCTCGGGATCGTGATCTGACGCGCCGACGGCCGAGCCGTCAATCGAGGAGAGGCTTGGGCTCTAGCCCTTGACGACCTGAGTGCCGCCCGCGAGTTCGTCGTGCTTGCCCTGCTTGGTCGGGCTGCCGTTGATCGTCACTGCGATGACGATCACGGCGACGATCAACAGCAGACCACCTATGAACGGCACGATGTTGAGCAACGTCCACACGTTGCGGATCGCAGACTGTTGGGCCGTCGGCTTGGGCGCGCCGCCCGGGCCGTGCACGCTCAGGCCGAGGATCTTCTTGCCCGGGGTCCAGCCCTGCGTGGACTCGAAGGCCAGGAAGTAGAGGAACATCAGCAGGCCGGAGAAGAGGCCGGTGACCCAGTAGTTCGACAGCGCGCCGATCGCAATCACGATAACCACGGCGACGACGTTGACGATGATGCCGTCGATCAACCGGGCGACGAACCGCAGGCCCAAGCCGCCGGGTTCTTGACCACCTGCTGGCGGCGGATAGCCGCTGGGTTCGCCGTAAGGTCCTGGTTGGGGTTGGAACTCGCCGCTTGTCATGCGGCAAATGTACCGCTCACATGCGTAGCTGCGTGCGGTTTGACGCGCGCAGATCCCAACAACCGGTCATTGTCGCGCAACGTAATTCGGGTCAGCGGCGGTCAGCGCCAGCGGCTGCGGCGCTCCTTGACCTGGGTGCGGGCGGTGTCGGCGAACTCGCCGGCACGTTCGCGGGCCACATCGGCGAACTCTGCGCCGCGCTCGCGGGCGGTTTCCGCCAGCTCGGGGGCCCGCTCACGTGCGACTTCGGCCCACTCCGCGCCGCGTTCCAGAGCCACTTCTGCCAGGTCCGCGCCGCGTTCGCGGGCGACGTGGGCCAGTTCGCGGCCGCGTTCGGCGCCGACCTGCAGACCGTGTCCCACCTTCTCTGCCAGCGCGCTGTCGGCGAGCGCACCGCCGGTGGCAGCACCGGCTGGCAGCGCGGCGCTGACGGCCTCGGACACCTTGTGGGCGGCGCGACGCCCGCGCCAGCCGAGTGAGGGTTTGCCCTCGGTGTCGACGGCGGCGATGAGCAGCCCGCCGATCAGGCTGACGTCGGTCAAGAACGCACGACGTTTGTCGGCCTTGCGCTGTGGGTCGGATTCGCTCCAGAACATATGTCCGCCAAGGCTTCCCGGCACCACAGTGAGTGCGAGCGCCGCAGACGCCACGCGCGGCAGCCTGCCGGTGGCAAGCAGTAACCCGCCACCGATCTGCACCGCGGCGTTGACGCGGGCGACCGTCTCGGCATTGGACGGAACGTTCGTGCCGACGGGATCCGGTAGCTTGCTCAGGCCCTCGAGCGTGGGCCGGGCCGCGTCGGCGGCGGGTTTGGGGCTGCGCAGAGCATCGATTCCGCGGCTGATGAAAGCCGCCGACAACATCGGGCGCGCAATTCGTCGGATCAACATGGGCCCTGTGTTCCCCGGGCCGGCGGAGCGCAAACCCTAGTAGTCGTCGCTGGCGTTACGTCCCAGTAGCGGCATCAGGTACCAGAACACGGCCAGCGCCGCCAGCGTGCAACCACCGGCGATCCAGGCGCCCGTTCGCCCGACAACCGTGTAGAAGATGACGACGGCGACGCCGGCAAGGGCGACGCCCAGAAGCACCGTTACAACCATCGCAAAGGCGTGCGAGGTCGTCACCAAGGTCTTCATACGGTGCTGGCGGAACAACAGTCGATGCATGCTGACAGGGGCGATCAGCAACACCGTCGCGCCGATCGAACACCCGACCGTGACGAGATAGACCGTGCGCATCGTGCCGTCGAGCTGGCTGAACCGCTGCTGAAACGGCAGAATCAGCAGAAATCCGGTGAGCAATTGGACACCGGTTTGCGCCACCCGCAACTCCTGCAAAAGGCTCGACCAATTACGGTCCAGCCGTTGCGCTTCCGTCTCGTCCCGGTCGGTGTCCCAATCCTTGCGGGCCTCCGGATGCTCGATGTCATCCACGCGGCAATTGTGACAGTCCCGGCGATCGCGATGGCGCAATCGCCGGCATTCACGCGGCGTAGCGCAGCAGCGTGATTCCAGACCGGAAGGACTTCGGAGATTCCACCAACGTCAACTTTCCAATCGCGGTCCCGTCGGGAAAGAGGCGACGGCCGCGGCCCTGCACCGTCGGATAGACGAACAACCGGTATTCGTCGACCACCGCGCCCGCGATCAGCGCGTGCGCGAGGCTGATGCTGCCGGTAAGCACGATGTCCTTGCCCGGTTGCGACTTCAGCTCTGTGATCCGCTCGATCGGGTCACCGGTGAGCACGGTCGAGTTCTGCCAGTCGGGGTCGCTCATCGTGGAGGACACCACGTACTTGGCGACCCGGTTGAGGTAGTCGGTCACACCGGTAGGGTCGTCGGTCTGCTTGGGCCAGTAGCCGCGGAAGTCCTCGAAGGTCTGCCGCCCTACCAGCAGCGCATCGGCCTGCGAGTCCTGGCGATGCGACTCCTCGAGCAGATCCTCGTCCTGGAGCTGGGGGTCGAACCAATCGTCGAGCATCTCGACGGACCCGTCCAGCGTGATGTTCTGGGTGA
>JAVRPG010000607.1:0-5055 GCA_032162325.1 Mycobacterium sp.
CGCGGGGCACCGTGACCTGCCCGAGATAGATGAATGACGGCGGCGACGGTGCCGTTTGCCCTCCACTACAGGCAGCGATCAACAGCACGCCGACAAGCACAACGCCGACAAGCATTCGCCTCACGTGGTGACTGTGCCCACCAGGGTGCCGACGACGTAGGCGGCCGCAACCGCGATGCCGCCAAATGCCAACTGCCGCAGCGACGCCCACACCAGCGACTTCTTGGTGAAGCGTGACGCGACGCCGCCGGCGACCATCAGCCCGATTCCACCAAGGATCAAGCCCGCCCACAGCGATGTGAAGCCGAGCAGATACGGGACGAGCGGCGTGATGGCACCGATCGCGAACGTAAAGAATGATGAGATCGCAGCGACCCAGGGTGACGGCTTCTCCCGCGGATCGACACCCAGTTCCTGACTGAGATGGAAGTTCAGCGCGCGGCTCTCGTCGCGGTGGATCTCGTCGGTCGCCTTGGCGGCCGTCTCCTGCGTCATTCCCATCGTGACCAACATGTCGACGAGTTCAGCCCTCTCGGCCTGTGGATGCATGCGGAACGCGCGCCGCTCGACACGAACCTCGGATTCGATCTGTTCGTTCGCAGTACTGACCGACGCGAACTCGCCGAGCGCCATCGAGAACGCGCCCGCCACGAGGCCGGCGAAACCGCTGAGCACCACGGTGTGGGCCTCGGCCGATGCGCCAACGCCTGCAATCAACGCGGTGTTGCTGACGAGGCCGTCCATCGCGCCGAACGTCGACGCCCGCAGCCATCCTCCGCTCACGTCGCCGTGCTGATGGTCGAAGTCGTGCGGTCGCCACGGCTGCGGGGTCGCGGGGCTCGACTGTGACTCGGTCATTCGTCGATTCAACGCCACGAGTTTCGGCTGGTCTAGCCAGGTTTGCCTACGTTTCCCACATCACAGTTTCCGCGGACCTCCGAACGGCTACCGTCTGGGTATGACCACCACTGCGGAGCATCTGCGCAACACGCTGGACGGCCGTTGGCGGGATGTGAAGAACCGGATGCGGGAGGAACTCTCCAACGAGGTCTTCCGCCCGCACTACACGCCGAACACCGTCATCGCCCGCACCAAGGTCGCGGAGCAGCTCAAGATCATGGCGGCCCACGGAGCCGCCGAGGACGGGTTCAAGAAGGAGCACGGCGGCAACGGCGACGTCGGCGCGGCGGTCACCCGGATCGAGATGCTGGCGATGTCCGATCTGTCGTTGATGGTCAAGGCCGGTGTGCAGTGGGGTTTGTTCGGCGGGGCGATCGAAAACCTCGGCACGGAGCGTCACCACCAGGCGTACGTGTCGCGGATCATCAGCCTGGACCTGCTGGGCTGCTTCGCAATGACCGAGACCGGTCACGGCAGCGACGTGCAGTCGCTGGAGACCACGGCCACCTACGACGCGCCAACCCAAGAGTTCGTCATCGACTCCCCTACCCGGACAGCGCGCAAGGACTACATCGGCGGCGCCGCCGAAACCGCCACCGTGGCAGCGGTATTCGCGCAGCTGATCACACCCGATGGAGAGGGCCACGGCGTGCACTGCTTCGTGGTGCCCATCCGCGACGATGAAGGCAACGACCTGCCGGGGGTGACGACGTCTGATTGCCACTACAAGGGCGGGCTGCCCGGTGTGGACAACGGGCGCATCCAGTTCGACCACGTGCGCGTTCCGCGTGAGAACCTGCTCAACAAGTACGCAGACGTGGCCGAGGACGGTACATACAGCTCACCGATCGAGAACCCGAGCCGCCGCTTCTTCACCATGCTGGGCACGCTGATCCGCGGCCGGGTCACCGTGGGCGGTAGCGCGGGGGCCGCGACGCACGTGGCGCTGGACATCGCTACCCGATATGCGTTGGAGCGCAGGCAGTTCAGGGCGCCCGGCGACGAGCGGGAGGTGCTGCTGATGGACTATCTGGTGCACCAGCGTCGGTTGTTCCCGCTCATCGCGCGATCGTATGCGCTGCAGTTCGCGCAGAATGAGCTCGTCGCAAAAACCCACGACCTGCAGACGGCCGACGACCCCGATCCCGAGGAGCAGCGGGAGCTGGAGTCGCGCGCCGCCGGCCTGAAAGCGGCCAACACCTGGCACGCCAGCCGGGCGATCCAAGAGGCACGCGAAGCATGCGGCGGCGCAGGGTATCTCGCCGAGAACAGGCTGATCGCCCTGCGCGCCGACACCGACGTGTTCACCACGTTCGAGGGCGACAACCACGTGCTGATCCAACTCGTGGCCAAGGAACTACTCACCGCCTACGCCGACGACATCAAGGGCATGAGCCCGGTCGAGTGGGTGAGATTCGCCGCCAACTTCGCCGGCGAACGGGTGCTGAAACGCACTGCGGCCGAGACGATCATCCAGACCATCCTCGACACCCGCCAGGACAACGAGGAGGAGGGCAGCCTCTTCAACCGCGGTACCCAGCTAAAGATGTTCGAGGACCGCGAGGAGTACATGATCTCCACGGTCGGCCGCCGGCTACAGGGCAAGTCCAAGGAGATGTCGCCGTTCGACGCGTTCAACGCGGTGCAGGACCATGTGCTGCACGCCGCTCAGGCGCATATCGACCGGATCATCCTGGAGGCCTTCGTCAGCGGCATCGACTCCTGCGAGGACGACGAGGCGCGCAAGATCCTGGGGTTGGTATGTGACCTGTACGCGCTGTCGGTGATGGAGGACGACAAGGCGTGGTTCGTCGAGCACCGCTTCTTGTCGACCGAGCGGGCCAAGGCCGTCACCCGCGGCATCAACGAACGCTGCCGCACCCTGCGGCCGTACGCCGAGACGCTGGTCGACGGTTTCGGGATCCCCGAGCAGCTGCGCTACGCCGAAATGCTGCATCCGGAGAACATCCCCGCCGAATAGGCGCCGGCAGTTGTCGGTGGCGGGTGCCAGACTCGCCGCATGGATTACTCTGACGAATTCTCCGGCCGGTCTGCGCTGATCACGGGTGGTACCCGTGGCATCGGCGAGGGCATCGCCGATCGGCTCCGGGCCGGCGGCGCGCGGGTCGTGGTCGCCGCGAGATCTGTGCCGGACGGGGCGTCCGACGATGTCATCGCTGCTGACGTCAGCACAGCCGGCGGCGTTGCGGCGCTCGGCGCGGAGGCGCTTGACCGGCTTGGAGGCGTCGACATCCTCGTGCACAACGTCGGCGGTTCCGGTCAGTACGAAGGCGGCGCCGCCGCGCTCACCGACGAGGACTGGCAGTCGGCTCTGGATACGAACCTGTTGGCCGCCGTCCGGCTCGACCGGGCGATCATTCCGGGAATGGTGACGCGCGGTTCGGGGGCCATCGTGCACATCACGTCGATACAGCGCCGCGCGCCGCTGCCCACCTCCATCCCCTACGCGGCGGCGAAGGCCGCGTTGACGAACTACAGCAAGGCGTTATCGAATGAGTTGGCGCCCAAAGGGGTCCGTGTCAACGCCGTCTGCCCTGGCTACATCGAAACGGAGTCGGCGTATCGGATGGCCGAGGAAATTGGTCAGATCAACAACATCAGCATCGACGAGGCCCGCACACAGATCATGGAATCGATCGGCGGCATCCCGCTGGGCGCGCCGGGTCGCCCGGCCGATGTCGGCGAGCTGGTCGCGTTTCTCGTCTCCGACCGCGCCGCGTACATCGCCGGCGCCGAGTACGTCATCGACGGCGGCAGCGTGCGCGGCGTGTAGTTATGGGTTGGGAATGGGATCAAGCGCCTTGAGCTTGCGGTCCTCGATCTTGAAACGCACGGTGCCGATGCCGGTCGGGCAGCACGCCGGGTCTTGGCCCTGGCGCCATTGGTACTGCACGGCCGCGGTGTCATTGCCCATGGCCGTGATGGTGATGTAGGGCCGAGGGTCTGGGGTCGGTGTGCCGATCGGCGACTTGCGGTCGAAGAACAACACCTGTCCCGGGCTGTCGGACGCGTCGCCCGAGCTGACGACGACCCAGTGCAGATTGCAGTCGGCGGTGTGCCCGCTGACGATCTCGCGCCACTGCGCCGCGGGCAGCTTGGCGATATCAGCGGCGACGGTGTCTGCGCTCGGCCCGTCGGCCTGGGTGCAGGTGGCCGAACTGGTCGGCGGTGGACTGGGCGGACTCCACCCACACCCCGCTGCGATCAGGCCCAGGGACAGCACAACTGCGATCGACCGGGTAGGTCGCATGCCCAGAGCTTACGGGCGTTCTTCGCAAGCAGTCGGCCCGCCACCGGCATGTGTGACGGGCCGACTGATATAGGGCGGAGATCCGTTATCCAGCCGCGAGCTGCTTCTTGCCGTAAACGCGCTCCAGCAATGCCGTGTCACCGTGAACCTGTGCGCGGACGGTCTTGCCGTCGCGCATGGTGAACACGTCGGCATCCTCGCCAGTTTCGCCTCCAGCGCTCACCTGGGTGATGGCGACGACCGTTTCGCCCTCGGCGACAAGTTGGATGAGATTCACCGTGAGCGACTTCTCGGCCAATCGCCCGAGATGCTCCATGACTTCGGCCTTGCCGTGGAACGTGCCGCTGACCGCGCTCTGCCCCGGCTGTACCCATTCGATGTCGTCATCGAACAGACTCATCACCGCTTCGATGTCACCCGCGGCGAAGGCTTCGTAACCCCGCTTGATGAACTCTTTGTTGTCTTGCTCTGACATTCGATCCCCCTTCGGTTGTATCCGATACTTCGGCCGCGAAGGCGTGGCCGGTCCTGGGAGTCGCAATGCAGCGCTCCACGATCAGTCAGACCTTTCGTCGCCGCGTCGATTATCGGCCTCGGTTGATCACCGATATGGGCGATCAGGACAAATAAATTGACGCCCTTGCAAACGCAAGCAAATGCATGTGGTTCGACCGCCGTGCGTTGGGGTAAAAACGTTGGAGCCCAAGGACATTCGGGCAGTCAACATTCGCGATCGATTGCAGTCGATATCCAATCGAGCGGCATTCAAATTTGCGGTGTGAATTTTGTCCGGTCCCGCACGCCTGCTGCCCCTCGGTTTTCATGGCGGCCGAGGGCCAGCAGGCACCCACGAACAATGACGACAGGATAGTGACACCCACACC
>JAVRPG010000608.1:0-9304 GCA_032162325.1 Mycobacterium sp.
GTCGGTCAGTCCAGATCGCCGAGCACATCCTCGTATTGCTTCATCACTTGAGCGAGCCCCTCGTCAACGAAGGCGTCGGTGACCCTGAGCCCATCGGTGATCCGCTTTAGTTTAGGCGACGCCCAGCGACTTATACGATCCTGGCCAGGTTAATACGAAGCCGCCGTGGGCATCTCCTGGGCATGAAACTAGGCATGAAACGAGGAATCATAGGGTTTGCAACGACGATGTTGGTGTGCGGAGGTTTGGGGCTGGCGTCGGGTACCGCCCAAGCCGAGCCCGGCTTTGGCCCTGCACCGCTGTACCACTGGTGCCCAGGGGAATTCTGGCGCCCGGAATGGGGCTTCAACTTCGACTGGAATGCTTGCCATGACGATCACCACCGCGACATCGACGGCGCCAACCACGACCACGATTTTCGGCCGTAGGTCTGCGCCGATGATCGGCGCCCGTCGGTGGTGAACCCGTCGGGCCGGCCCCCGGTTTGGTGTTCCATCACCGTCCCTACGCCGCAGTCGGCCCGCCACCCCACGCCGCCGTGAATGGTGACGGGCCGACCTTTCAGGCAAGCTCTCCGGGCCTCGCACTCTTACACGAACTAGCGCCCCGGCGAGTTCGACGGCACTGACCGGGGGAACAGTTGGGTACACAAGGATTCGGCCCGCCACCCGTGGAGATCTTGGATGGCGGGCCGAGGGAGCGATCCGAGCTCCTAAGCCCGCGGATGGGGCTTCCATCGCACCAATTCGAGGGGCACGAGCTTTCGCGAGTTCCCGGTTCAACACATCCTGCGATGGGTAATTAGTCCATGAGCAAAGGACGCCGCCCCAGTGATAGCTGCAACAGATGGCCCCGTACCGGACCGTTACCCTGTCTGTCACGCGTGCGGCTATCCGTACTCGGGTCCTGCGCTATGTGGCTGGTGCCGTTCCGTGCATGTGCTGACCTACGGCGAAATGGTTTGGCCTGCCACCCAAGCAGGATGACCCCGACGCCGGGCGAGTTGGGCCTTCAGTCCGCGGAGCCGACCCCCTGGCCGCCGCCCTCTCCAGGGTATCCAAGGCGGCACGGGGGACGGGGGCCGGCTCCAACACCCCAGGGTGGCCCGGCGGCTGGCAAAAGTCGTCACCGCTGACGCCCAACAACCCTTCCCGCCACCAGCAACTCGACCGCGTAGCAGTCGGCCAGCCACCAGGGGAGCGGGTGGCGGGCGGAGGGGGTTCTGACAGCGTGACGACAGCGTGACGACAGGAAGCTCGCCTACGTTCCAATTGGGAGCGTTCCCCCCGAAGCTCTCCAATGAATCGGCCCCGTCACCTACCCCCCCTGGTGACGGGGCCGAGTTCGAGGTAGTCGCCGGGTCCCCAACATGTCTGGTCTTCTCGGCAAAAATCGTTCAGGTGTCCATCCCCGTCTGTACACCAAGGCGTGCAGACGATCGCCGGAACGCTGGGATGCGTTGTTGTGGTCATCGTGCCGCCCATCCGTCGAGCTCGTCGGCCGCATCGAGAAGCGCCCGCGCCAAGTTCCGAGCCCCTTCGACAGTGACGCTGAAGTGCTCGCCACGGCGGCCGTCGGACCGACCTCTTCGACCGCGATGCCAGGCGGTTCCGCGACCGCGCCGTCGTCGATTGAGCCGTCACGGAGTTGGACAGCGTGGGGTGCAAGGCTGATGATGGATGCCGGCACCGGGCGGTCGGTTCCCCAGACGAGGCGGTAGTCGCCGCCCCATTCCTCCCATGTGCTGAGCGTGTGCGCCCCGCTGGGCGGTGGGACATCAGGGATGGTTGTCGTGGTGGTCATTTGCCGAATCTCCTACTCGTTGATGGTGTTTCGTGAGCGGAGAAACCGAGAGGCGACGTTCGCCAAGTCACGGGGAAGGCACAGACCTTGATTCGCATGTCTAGATATACAGTCTGACCTGCTAAAACACTTGCTCCCCCGGCTGGACTCGAACCAGCAACCCTTCGGTTAACAGCCGAATGCTCTGCCAATTGAGCTACAGGGGACCGTTGCCTGCACGCGGACACGGCCGCGAACCAAGAGACGACTTTAGCGCACGCGCATCGTGAGCCGCCAATACGCGCCCGCCCGGGCGCGCTCCCAGCCTTGTGAGGCAGGATGGACTGCAACACACCGTCGTCCGGGAGGGGCCCTGTGATCCGGTATCTCGTCGTCTTGGCAGTCGGCTACGTGCTGGGTTCGAAGGCCGGACGCCGCCGATATGAGCAGATCGCCGGGACCTACAAAGCGGTGACCCAGAGTCCGGCCGCCAAGGCAGTGATCGATGCCGGGCGCCGGAAGATCGCCGACCGGGTGTCACCCGATCCGGCGTTGGTCACGCTGACGCCCATCGACACCGAAACCGACGTGCTGCAGCCGGAGACGGCGAAGAAAGAGGGCTGACGCTAGCCGATGCCCTGGTTGATACTGGTGCCGGGGAGAAGCGGCCCGCTGCTGCAGCCGGCGTCGGGGCCGTTGCCGCCGTTGCACCACGGTGTGCCGACGTTGATCGGCTGGCCGTTGGAGTAGGACAAGCACTTGCCGTCCTCTTTGTTCCCGAACCATGCCAGGCAGGCTGGTGCAGCCGTGACCTGGGCGCTGTCGGTCGACACTGCCGCGGCATAGAGCGGAACGGCCACAGCGGCGGCCACAAAGGCGCTCCCGATCAGCCGAGTTCGATTCCTCATCAACTCCCTCTCCACACGGTCCCCGACAGCGCCTAACACCATAACCTGCCGAGGGCGGTCACGCAGTAAGGTCGTCGCCGCTTGCCTGTTCGAGCAGGCTGCGCCGATAGGCCTCCATCGCCACCAGGTCACCGAATAATGCGTGGTATTCGTCGCCCTGTTCCACCGGCGACATGCGCTGGAGCTTGGACTTGACCTCGGCGATCTGGCGGCCGACCCACACTTCCTGCAGCCGGGCCAGCACCCCGCCGATGTAGCGCCGCAATTTGTCGTCGTCGTCCACATTGATGGCCTCGACGCCCAGTTCGTTGACCAGTCTGGCGGCCGCCGGCGTCTGCACACGCACCGCCTCAATCCACTGCGCGCCCGTCAGTCCCGCCGACGTCCCGCCTGCTGCTCCGATGGCCGCCCTGACCGCGCCATAGCCGGAATGGGTGAAACTCTCCACAGTCAGCGAGTCGAACACCGGCCCGGCCAGCGCGGGGTACTGCAGCGCGGCCTTGAGCGCCTCCCGCTGCGGCCACAGTGTCGGATCCCGCGGATCGGGGCGTACCTCGACTCTCGGCGCGTGTCCCTCGAGCTTCATCCGCGCAGCCTGTGGTTTGACGACGACTCCGCGTTTGCCGCCGCCGCTCTTCTGCGCCTCTTCGCGCACCCGCCCGATCACTTGGGCTACATCAGCCCAGCCAACCCATCCGGCCAACCGGCGGGCGTACTCGTCGCGCAACATGCTGTCCTTGATCCGGGCCACCATGGGCACGCACTGTCGCAGCGCCGACACCCGGCCTTCCGCACTGTCGAGGTCAACTTCGGAGAGCGCGGTGCGAATTACGAACTCGAACAACGGTGTCCGCCGCGCCACCAGATCCCGTAGCGCGCCTTCACCAGACTTCAACCGCAGATCGCACGGGTCCATCCCGTCGTCGGCCACGGCGACGAACGACTGTCCGGCAAGGTTCTGTTCCCCTTCAAACGCCTTGACCGCCGCCGCACGTCCAGCGGCGTCGCCGTCGAAAACATAGATCAGCTCACCGCGAAAGAAGTTGTCGTCCATCATGAGTCGCCGCAGCATCGCCAGGTGCTCATCGCCGAACGCAGTGCCGCACGAGGCGACGGCGGTGGTCACCCCGGCGAGGTGCATGGCCATCACGTCGGTGTAACCCTCGACCACCACCGCCTGATGCCCCTTCGCGATGTCGCGCTTGGCCAGATCGAGGCCGAACAAGACCGACGACTTCTTGTAGAGCACGGTCTCCGGAGTGTTGATGTATTTCGCTTCCATCGAGTCGTCGTCGAAGATGCGGCGCGCCCCAAAGCCGATGACCTCGCTGCCGCTGGCCCGGATCGGCCACAGCAGACGGCGGTGAAATCGGTCCATCGGGCCGCGTCGGCCCTCCCGAGACAACCCGGCGGCCTCGAGTTCCTTGAATTCAAATCCCTTGCGCAACAAATGCTTTGTCAGCGATTCCCAGCCCGAGGGCGCAAACCCGCAGCCGAAATGCGCCGCGGCCTTGGGATCGAAGTTGCGGTCGAGCAGATACTGCCGCGCAGGAGCGGCCTCCTCGGACTGCAGGGCCGCGGCGTAGAACTCCTGCGCTGCCGCGTTGGCGGCCAGCAGCCGGCTGCGGCTGCCTCGGTCGCGTTGCACATTCGTCGCTGACGCACCCGTGTAGGTAACGGTGTAGCCGACCCGGTCGGCGAGCAGCTCGACGGCCTCGACGAAGCTGACGTGCTCGATCTTCTGGAGGAACGCGTAGACGTCACCGCCCTCGCCGCAGCCGAAGCAGTGGAAATGCCCGTGGTTGGGCCGGACGTGGAACGACGGCGATTTCTCGTCGTGGAACGGGCACAACCCCTTCAGCGAATCAGCGCCGGCGCGCCGCAACTGCACGTAGTCGCCGACGACGTCCTCGATCCGGACGCGTTCGCGAATGGCCGCGATATCGCGATCAGGGATCCGGCCGGCCACCGGCTTAGTCTAGGCCCGGCTCCAGGCGCTCCAATCGCCCTTCTGTGAACGACGCGATCTGGTCGACGACGACCCGCAGCCGTGCGCCGTCGTCGTCTGCGTCGTTGAAGGCGGGCACGAAGATCGGGTCGAGCGTGGCCGGCGCACCCGCCAATACCCACTGCGCGACGCGGTGGATGCGATCGCGCTGCCGCGCCTGTAGGTCCAGGTGCCGCGGGTCAGACATGATGAACTGCAGCGCCAGGATCTTCAGCACCGCGACCTCGGCGCGCACCAGATCGGGCACCCGCAGCACGGCCTGGTAGCGAACCAGCGGGCCCGGGCCTGCGGCCTCCCGGGTGGCGGCGATGGCGGCCGACGCGAACCGGCCCACCAGCTCGCTGGTCAACCGCTTCAGTGCGACGGACGCGGCCAGCGTGGCGTCGTACTTGCCGACGGCGGCGACCACGGGCAGAGCGGACAGTCGCTCGGCTGCGGCCACCAGGTCGTCGGCGCGCAGGCCCGCGCCAATCCCGCTGGACTCGCCGAGGCGCCCGAGCACCGCGGCCGCGTCGTCGTCGGCCAGCACCCGCATGTCGATGCGGCCCGAGACGACGCCGTCCTCAACGTCGTGCACCGAGTACGCGACGTCGTCGGCCCAGTCCATCACCTGGGCCTCAAGGCATGGCTTTTCGCCAGGGGCGCCCGACCGCATCCAGTCGGCCGCGGCGACGTCGTCGGCGTAGAAGCCGAACTTGCGATGCGCGGGCCCGCGCCGCCACGGGTACTTGGTCACCGCGTCCAGCGCCGCCCTGGTCAGGTTGAGCCCGGCGCTGTGATCGTGGGGGCCAAGGACTTTGGGCTCCAGCCGGGTCAGGATGCGGAAGTTCTGCGCGTTGCCCTCGAAGCCGCCGTGATCGGCGGCCAGCTCATCGAGGGCGCGTTCACCGTTGTGACCGTAGGGCGGATGCCCGATGTCGTGGGCCAGCCCGGCCATGTCGACGAGGTCGGGATCGCAGCCCAGTCCGATGGCCATACCGCGGCCGATCTGCGCCACCTCAAGCGAGTGGGTCAGCCGGGTGCGCGGCGTCTCGCTCTGGCGTGGCCCGACGACCTGCGTCTTGTCCGCCAGCCGGCGCAGGGCGGCGCTGTGCAGGACGCGCGCCCGGTCGCGGGCGAAATCGGTGCGATGTTCGGTGTCGGTGCCAGGCAGCGAGGCACCCTTCGGCGGTTCGACCACCAGACGCTGTCGGTCGAACTCGTCGTAGGGATCTCCAATCGCGGCCACCGACGCACAGTCTGCCAGTACTACATTGTGGGCCATGCGCATCGCCCGTTTGCTCAGCCTCGTGTTTGCGGTACTGACAGTCGGTGTTCTGATGGCGCCGACCGCCGCCGGTCAGCCGCCGTTCCGGCTGCCCAGTTATGTCAACGATGGCGCGAATGCGCTCAGCGGGTCCGAGTTCAGCGATGTTCAGCAGGCCGTGGACAAGCTGTACAACGACCGGCACATCCGGTTGTGGGTCGTCTACGTCGACACCTTCTCGGGACAGGACGCGGCGAGCTGGACTGAGCAAGCCAGGCGCCTCAGTGATATCGGCGGCCAGGATGCGATTCTCGCGGTCGCGACACAGGACCGCGCCTACGCGTTCCTGCCTCCTACCACCGCGCCCGGCGGCGTCGATGTCAGCGCGTTGCGCACCAACGAAATCGAACCAAAACTGCGTCAGAGCGACTGGGCCGGGGCCGCGATCGCCGCCGCCAACGGGCTCAACCCGACGACGTCGTCGACGGGCGCGGAGATCTCGTGGTTCGGCTTCCTCGTGGCGTTCGCGGTGCTGGCGCTGGCGATCCTATTGCTGTGGCTATGGACTCGGCGCCGCCGCCGCAAGCGGCGCGAGGCGGAGTTCGCCGCGGCGCGGCGCGCGGATCCGGCCGACCCGACCGCGTTGGCTGCCGTGCCAATCGACGCTCTCGACGACCTATCCAAGTCGATCGTCGTCGACGTCGACAACGCCGTCCGCACCAGCGACAACGAATTGGCTTTGGCGGTCGAGGAATTCGGCCCCGAGCAGACCGAGCCCTTCAACCGGGCGGTCGCCAATGCCAAGACCACGCTGGCGCAGGCGTTCAACGTGCGGCAGATCCTCGACGACGCCGTGCCCGAGACCACGCAGCAGCGGCGCGACCTGCTCACCCGCGTTGTGGTCGCCGCGGCGAAGGCCGACCGTGAGCTCGACGCCCAACGCGAAGCGTTCGAACAGCTGCGAGACCTGTTGATCAACGCCCCATCGCGGCTCGACGCGCTGACCCAGCAGATGGTCGATGTCACCGCACGGATTGCGCCGTCGGAGCAGGCGCTCGCGGCGCTGCACAAGCAGTACTCCGACTCGGCGCTGGCGTCGGTCGCCGGCAACGTCGAAACGGCCAAGCAGCGCGTGGCTTTCGCCGACCAGAACATCACCAATGGCCGGACGCTGGTCTCCCGGCCGGCCGGACGCCAGGCCGGTCTGGTCGACTCGATTCGCGCGGCGGAATCAGCGCTCGGCCAGGGCCGCACGCTGTTGGACGCCATCGACAGTGCGGGCACCGACATCAACCGCGCGATCGCCACGCTCCCTGCGGCGATTGCGGACATTCAGCAGGGCGTCAACCAGGCGGGAACGCTACTGGCACAAGGTAATACGGCGCGCACCGCCGAGCTCGGCGCGGCTCGCGACGCCGCGGTCAAGGCCGTTGCGAACGCTCAAAGCACCGGCCCCGCAGATCCTTTGGGCGCGTTCACCGAGCTGACGCAGGCCGACGCGGAGTTGGACCGGCTGCTGGCCAGCATCGCCGAGGAACGCGAGGCCACCGAACGGCTCAGCCGCGCATACGACCAGGCCGTGCTCACCGCGCAATCACGGGTCAAAGGCGTGTCGGACTTCATCGACACCCGTCGCGGCAGCATCGGGCCGGAGGCTCGCACCCGGCTCGCCGAGGCGGTGCGCCAACTTCAGGTCGCCCAGGACAAGAGGGCCGTCAATCTGAATGAGGCCATCGCCCACGCCAACGGCGCCTCCATGCTGGCGGCGCAGGCGCAGGAGATGGCCAACGCCGACGTTCGAGCCGCGCAACGGGCATATGCCGGGCAGTACGGGAACACGGGCGGATCCAACATGGGTGCCGTCATCGGCGGCATCGTCATCGGCAACATCTTGTCCGGAGCGCTGCGCGGAGGGCTCGGCGGCAGCATGGGCGGCGGGTGGAGCTCGACGTCTTTCGGCGGATCAGGATCGTCGGGCGGCTGGAGCGGTGGCGGCGGCGGCCGCTTCTGACGAAGAAGATAAAATTTGCCTTTGCAACTTACCCCGACACCTGAGCCGGTGTGTCGCCGAGCCGATCGGAACCTTCGCTAGACAGCAGCAGCAGCAGCAGGCGCAACCAGGGCAGCAGGTGCGGCCGGTGCGCCGGGCTGCCGCACGTCGGCCGGTGTATATCGGTACGCAGTGGCGGGCGTTCAACCCGCGGGTGATTGTCGTGATTCTCAGGCAGCTGAGGAACCGGATCATCGACTTCATCATTCTTCTCGACCTGCGTCGGTTGGCGATCGTCCTCTTGTTTGGGCGGCGGATCGGTATCCGTCTCGGTATCGCCGGAGTCGACTCCCGTCCTCGACGTCGACCTTGTGGTGGCTCGGCGGAAATCTGCAGTGCGATCCGCTGCTGAATCCCTGCTAGACGACGTGGGCTAACAACCCTTCAGCCGCGCCGTCAGATACTCGGTCACGCCGTCGAGCGCCAAGCGGGCCTGCGTCATCGCGTCGCGCTCGCGGATGGTCACCGCCTGGTCCTCGAGCGTGTCGAAGTCGACCGTCACACAGAACGGCGTGCCGATCTCGTCCTGGCGGCGATACCGCCTGCCGATCGCGCCCGCGTCGTCGAATTCGACGTTCCAGCACCCGCGCAACTCGGCGGCGAGGTCGCGCGCCTTCGGTGACAGGTCGGCGTGCCGGGACAGCGGCAGCACGGCGGCCTTGATTGGCGCCAGCCGCGGGTCGAGCCGCAACACCGTGCGCTTGTCCACGCCCCCCTTGGCGTTCGGCGCCTCGTCCTCGGCGTAGGCGTCGACCAGAAACGCCATGAACGACCGGGTCAGCCCGGCCGCAGGCTCGATCACGTATGGCACGTAGCGGGTGTCGGTGGCCTGGTCATAGAACGACAGGTCGACGCCGGAATGCTTGGAGTGCGTTGACAAGTCGAAATCTGTGCGGTTGGCGACGCCTTCGAGTTCGCCCCACGGATTGCCCTGGAACCCGAACTTGTACTCGATGTCGACCGTACGGTCAGAGTAGTGCGACAGCTTGTCCTTGGGATGCTCGTACAGCCGCAGGTTGTCGGCATCGATACCGAGGTCGATGTACCACTGCTGCCGGGTGTCGATCCAATACTGATGCCACTCCTTGGCGCTCGCCGGCTCGACGAAGAACTCCATCTCCATCTGTTCGAACTCGCGGGTGCGGAAGATGAAGTTGCCTGGGGTGATCTCGTTGCGGAAGCTCTTGCCGATCTGACCGATGCCGAACGGCGGCTTGCGGCGTGCGGTGGTCACCACGTTGGCGAAGTTCACGAAGATGCCTTGCGCGGTCTCGGGCCTCAGATAGTGCAAGCCCTCCTCGGTTTCGATC
>JAVRPG010000609.1:0-5750 GCA_032162325.1 Mycobacterium sp.
GCCCGCGCAGCCGTACGTCGACCGAGCCGGGTGCGAGTTCGCGGGTGATCTGCTCGGCGGCCTCGGACAGCGCCTCAAGCAGCGCCAGCCGGAGCGCCGACTCGAGCGGGGCGGTCAACCGCTCGGCAAGCGCTTCGGCGTCCTGCCCTCCCGCGGCGGCGGCCACGGACAACTCGTGGCGCACCGCGTCGACGTACGGCTGCAAGTCCATGATGTCATGGTGACATCACTATGGTGTCATGGCAAGTGTCAGTTTGGCGCAGCGCCGCTAATCGCCGTCGAGCTGCGCCAATAGCCCATGCATGTCGATCTGGCCGCGGTGCGCGACCATCATTTCGCCCTGGAATCGGTGGATGTGAATCACTCCGACAGAGACCTTCCTACCGGTCGGTGCCCTGCCCTGGAACTCACCGGTGTGGGTTCCGACGAAACGGCATCGCGAGACGCCGTGCGAGCCGGCGACGAGCAGCTCCTCGATCACGTGATGACCGTCCGGAAAGCCGCGATAGAACGCCTCCAGGTTGGCTCGCCATTCGTCCAGCCCGATCGGCACCGAACTACCGACCTCGACGACGACCCGTGGCGGCACCAGCGCATCGAAGGTCGACGTGTCCCTGTTTGTCCATCGCCCCGTAGAGGCACTCGATCAGTTCTCGGATCGCATCGTCTGACGAATCAGCCACGAAGCCAACGTATCCGTCTAACCGACCTTCTCGATGATGGTTTCGGCGAACCGTTCGATCGGCTCCCGGAACCGCTCAGCATCGCCCGACGGCAGATCCATGCCCGCCCACGGGGCGCACATCACCGCGGTGATGCCGATGTCCCCGGCGCGCTTGTACAGATCCGGTGACGGTGGCTCGAGCAGCGCAAGCATGATTTCGAACGGTTCGTTCTCGCGTCCGTACTCGCGGCGTAGCGCGGTCAGCTTCTGCACGTAACCGACCGCGTCGTCCCAGGCATACGCGTAGCCGACCCAGCCGTCACACAGCCGTGCCGCACGCCGAAGCGCCGCGTCTGATTCACCCCCGCACAGGATCGGCACGGGCGCCTCGGGATGGGGCTCGATCATCATCTCCGGCACCTGGTAGTGCTCGCCGCTCCAGGACACCCACCCGCCGCGCCACAGCTCGCGCAGCGCCGGGATCATCTCGTTGAGTCGCTTGCCACGGGTGTCGAAATCCTGGCCCATCAACTCGAACTCCTCGCGCATCCAGCCGACGCCGACCGCCAGCGACACCCGGCCCTGCGACACCACCGACGCCGTCGCGACCTGCTTCACGACCTCCAGCAGCGGCCGCGCGGGCGCGACGTAGACGGCGTTGGAGAACCGCAGCCGCCGCGTCACCCCCGCCATCGCACCGATGAGAACCCACGAGTCCGGCCACGCGGTGTCGGGTGACCACATCGGCTTGCCCGTCGGCGAATCGGGATACGGCGACGCGAACTCGCGCGGGTAGATCATGTGGTCCGAGCAGACGATCCAGTCGTAGCCCGCCTCGTCGAATATTCGCGCCAGCGCGAGGGTCTCCGATGTCTGCATGAACGCGGTGCCGCTCCAAAACTGCATCTTGTTTCTCTATCGCGAATTTCGGGCAGCATCAATGGCATGCCCAGACAGCAAGTTCATTTGAGCGTAAGGCCGCCATCGATCGGCAATGCGACACCCGTCAAGCACTGGCCCGACCGTCCGCAAAGGTAGACCATCATGTCGGTCACAATCTCCGGTTCTATCGGCGGCATAGACAATTTCGGCTGCTGCGCCTCGCCGAACTCGGGTTGGTCTCCGATCAACCGCCCCATCGCCTCATTGATGATCATCGGTGTCGCCACGCCTCCCGGGTGCACGGAGTTGACTCGAATATTCTTCTCGGCCAACGACGTAGCGAAGTATCGCATCACCCCGATGACTCCCGTCTTCGCGGCGGTGTAACCTGCGGCGCCGTGACTCATCGTGTCGAACCCGGAGCTGACTGACTTGAATCCTGCCGCTGAGCTGGTGATCACGATGGCCCCTCCGTCGCCGTGCTCCAACATCGCAGGCAAGGCGGCCTCAATTGTGAAGTAGACGCCGTTGAGCATGACGTTTACCGCGTCGACAAATGCGGCGATTTCGAGTCGCTGGTCACCGGCGGCCGGGAAGATTCCCGCGTTGGCCAGCACGAAGTCGATCCGACCGAATTCGGCCACACCCGTGGCAACGACGGCCCTGAGCCGCTCGAGGTCACGAACGTCGCCGTGTTCGGCCACGATACGGCGACCGGTCTTCTCGACGAGGTTGACCGTTTCGTCGAGGTCCTCCGGTGTTGCCATCGGGTATGCGACGCTGTCGATCTGGTCGCACAGGTCGAACGCGATGATGTCGGCGCCCTCTTCGGCGAACCGGACGACGTGCGAGCGCCCCTGACCCCGCGCCGCGCCTGTGATGAACGCGACCTTCCCCTCGAACTGCGCTGCCATGACGCATCACCTTAGCGCTGGACAAACAGCTGTACGGCGGTGCGTAGTAGGCCTATGCCAGAATGAGCGCAGACTTCAGCGACCGTGAGGAGCAGCCGTGGCCAACACCGAGGTGGAACGACACACCGGCGTCGACGTCGAAGATGTGCCGTCCGCGGAATGGGGCTGGTCCAAGGAGAACTACCGGCTGATCCACATCGGCGGGCTGCTCTCGGCCGGGTTTCTGCTGTTGATGCTGCGGGGCAACCACGTCGGTCACATCGAGGACGCGTTCCTCGTCGTATTCGCCGCGCTGATCGTTTTCGCGGTCGGGCGCGACTGGTGGTTGCGCCGCCGCGGCTGGATCAGGTAACGATCCCCGTATCAGACGGAGCGCAGCGCGCGGAATGAACCGGTTCCGATTCGGAACAGCGTCTCGGTCGGGGTGACCGAATCCGTCGAAACATCGGCGGCGACAAGGGCGTGCGATTTGAATGCCCGTGCCGCCGGGCTCACCCGGTGCTGGACCGGGTCGGCCTGACCACCGAGTTCGGCAGGCCACTGCCTACCCCACACGATGACTTCGGTGAGTCCGCGCTTCAACGCCCGAACGATCTCCTCGCGCACGCGCGCGTCGGTGGCCAGGAGATCGGCGCTCACCGCCAACGCCCCGACGCGCGACGCGCTCCTCACCATCGAGAGGAAACCCTCGTCGAGATCGAGCGCCGTGGCGCCGAGAATCGCGAGCGGTCGGGGATCGCCGCCATCAGCGACCAGCACGTTGACGTCCCACCCGGCCCTCGCGCGGTCGCACAGCCATCCGCCTGCCGACTGCACCACGTCCGCCGTGGTGGATGCGATGACATTGAGTTGGTACCGGAGAATCCTGCCCGCGCCGGCGGTCAAGCGTTCGACCGGGCCGATGCCCACAGCGGTCTCGTCATCGGCGGCAAAGGATCGGGTTGCCATGGGTGTCCTATCCACGATGTCCTCCACCTGCGGCACAACAGAGAGCGTGACACTTTTGCGGGGTTCTGTAAAGGTTCGATTGTCGACACGTCATCGCAGCAGGTCGATGCCTACGTCCGCGAGGTGATGCAAAAGGCCCTGGACCCGTTCGCCGGGGAGCGCCGATTCCCCCCGTCATCGGATAGGGTCAGCCAGCCGCTGCAGCCAGTGGTAGCGCATCACCAACCGCCGTCAACTCCCCGGAAAGTCCTGCCGCCGTGCGGATTTCGATGAACGCATCGATCATCGCGTCTGTCGCCTCGTGCGGATCGTCAAGGGTGAGGTCGTCGGTGAGCACCGAGATGGCGAGCTGGTCGACATAGCTCCACACCGTGATGTTCAGGCCGCTGCCCGTCACGACCGGTCCGACTGAATAGATTTCGCTGACGGTCGCACCCTCGATCTGGCCGCGTTCGCGCGGCCCGGGCACGTTCGAGATGGTCAGGTTCATGACGCTGGCCGATTCCATTCGCCTGGCCTGGCTACGGAACATCCCCGGCGCGAGCGCCGGGGGAAGGTAGGACAGCCACGCGGGTAGCAAGGTCGGCCCGAGCAACTGATTGTTTTCCTTCGCGATGGTGGTGGCCATCGATGTCAACCGCACCCGCTCCAGCGGGTCGTCGATATGGACCGGCAATGACGGCGTCATGTAGGTGAACTCGTTGCCCACCAACCGTTCCGGCGAGGTGTTGTAACTCACCGGCACACCGGCGATGAGCGGTGAATCTGCGCGTCCGCCGTAGCGCAGCAGGAGCTGCCGCAACGCGCCCGCAGCCGTCGCCAACACGATGTCGTTGAGCGTGACCCCGAGGTGCTTGCTCGTTTCCTTGACGTCGGCGAGGGCAAGCGGCGCCGTCGCGGACCGGCGCCCCGGGCTCACCACGTGATTGATGAAGCATGTCGGCGGGGCGAAGTTGCGTGCCAAGTCGGGATGCCGGCCCCGCTCCTTGGACCGGCGACGGACCCGCGAACCCCGGCCGCCGTCTCCTTCACCAGGCGCGGCAGCTTCCGGACGAGTCCCACGTGATCGCGCCCGGCGGCCTTCAGCAGATCCGCGCGTGTCCAGGCCGCGTCGGCGCCGTCGGAGATACGGACGTCTGGGGACGGTTCGCAGGGCTCCATCGCCTTGGCCATCTGGTTGGCCGATGCGACACCGTCGGCCAGCACATGATGGACCTTGTGGATGATCGCGATGCGGTCGTCGGCCAGGCCTTCGGCGACGTACATCTCCCAGAGCGGACGACTGCGATCCAGCGGTGTGCTGGCGATGTCACCGATCAACTGATCGAGTTCCCGACGCCCGCCGGGGGCCGGCACCCGCGCTTGGCGAACGTGATAGTCGAAGTCGATGTCGTCGTTCACCACCCACATCGGGTGATGCAGCTTCAGCGGAACATCGACGAGCTGATGACGAAGCGGAGCCATGGCCTGCAATCGCGGATACGCCACGCTGCGGAACAGATCGAAGCTGTATCCCCCCTCCAGGCCGGACACGTCGAGCACGCCGATCTTCAGCGTGTGCATGTGGATCTCGGGTGTCTCGCTGTACAACATCAATGCGTCCACGCCGTTGAGTCGCATCACGTCCCACCCCGTTCGTCAACGAACCCCTCTCCCCCGTTGCACCCCTTGCGCAATCCCGCCACGCGGCTTCGGCCACATTCATCTAGGGCGTGACGCTTTGCGCAGTATCTGTAAAGCTAAGGGCGAACATCATGAATGGAGCCCCCAAATGAGCCTTGTCGCCGGGCGCGGACCGCTCAGCAAGGACCCCGCCGGCTGGTTCTCGTCACCCCTGCCGGACGATCTGGTCTTCGTCGAGCCGCATCCGCGACGCGTTCAGGCCATCCGCAACGGCAGGGTGGTCATCGACACCGAGCGGGCGCTGATGGTGCACCGCCGCGATCACCCGCTCAGCTACGCCTTCCCGGCCGACGAGGTCCGTGACCTTCCGTACGATCCCGAACCGCAGGCGCCGGGATATGTCCATGTGCCATGGGACGCGGTCGACACCTGGCTCGAGGAGGGGCGAACGCTCGTCCACTACCCACCGAATCCGTATCACCGCGTCGACTGCAGACATACGAACCGAGGGCTGCGGGTCGACGTCGCCGGTGCCACACTCGTCGACACCGTGGACACGGTGATCGTGTTCGAAACCGCGCTGGAGCCTCGCCTCTACGTCGATCCGTCGGTTGTCCGCACCGACATGTTGCGGCGAACCGAATCCAGCAGCTACTGCAACTACAAGGGCTACGCGACGTATTGGGCGGCGGTGGTCGGCGACACCGTGCTCGACGATG
>JAVRPG010000610.1:0-4341 GCA_032162325.1 Mycobacterium sp.
CAGTGCCGGGTTGACCGCCTCGAAGCTGCGCCTTGGCCAATTCTGCGTAGAAGCGCAAGTGGTCGCCTTCGGCCCGCGATTCGGACCGGCGCAGCGCAGCGCTGACCACCGTCGGCACCATCGTGGCACTCAGCAGCGACGCGATCGCGGTGCGCAGCGCGATGTCGGCGACGGCCGACGAATCGACGATCAACCGCTGCCGAAGCGTCAGGTCGACGCGGCGGGGCAGTCCACCGGCGCTGGCGTCGGCGCCGGCAACGTCGGGAAATGGGATTGGCGGATCGACGGGAGCGGCGTCGGAGTCCCGCGGACTGAACACTTCCGCATGGTAGCCATCAGGCCAAGCGATAGACCGTCGATCCGCCGATGATCGTGCCGGGATAGTTCGCGGCTACCCAGTCGGCGATCTCGCGGGTATGCGACGCGGTATGCACGGTGCTGCGGATGACCTCGCCGTGGATGGCCGCTGAATTCGGCCCGCGGCCTGCCTCGACGTAGTACGAGATCTTGCCCGCACGCACGTTGTCGATGAACTGCTGCAGCGTCGGCACCGGGTCACCCCTCCAGCCGCCCACGGCCATCACCGATGTACCGGAAGCGATTTCGAGGGCGGCCGCTGACTGCGATCCGTTCGTCGCCGCCGACCACGGCGTGTGCGTCGCGGCGAGCAGGCCGGCGAGTTCGGCGTTGGTGGCTTCGTCGTTCAGCCACGCACCGGTCACCTTCGAGGACCGGATCGCGGTGGGTATCGTCCCGTGATGCGGCGTCGCCGCGGTCGCGATGGAAAACGCTGTCGTGCCTGCCAGCCCGGCCAAGCACCCGGCTACCAGCGCGACCACCGGTGGGCGGGGCCACAAGACACCGACGGCGCTCACCGCGCCCAGTCCGGCGACCAGCCACGCCAGCCACGCCGGGCCAAAGGCGTTGCTGTGCAAGAGGACCGCCGACCGGGCCGCGGCCAGAACGATCATCGCGGCCAGCGCGCACCGGCCATCCCAGCTCGACCTCCGCCGCCATGCCCACACCGCGCCGATACCCACCAGCGCGGCAATCGCGGGAGCAAGGGCGACGGTGTAGTAAGGGTGGACCATCCCGCCCATGAAGCTGAACACCACACCGGTCATCACCAACCATGTGCCCCAGGCCAGCAACGCGCACAACTCGCCGCGGCTCAACGCCCGTCGCGCGGCCAGATACACCCCGAACGCGACGACGAACATCGCCACCAGGCTCAGCCACGAAATCTCGTTGGACATCTCGCCGGTGAACAACCGGTGTAGGCCGGTGCGCCCGCCGAGGATGGGCAGGCTCGAACCGCCCCAATCACCGAGCGGCTTTCCTTCCCGATGGCGGCCAAGGAGGCGATTGATTCCGTTGTAGCCCAACGCCAGATCGAGCACCGTGTTGTCCGTCGACCCGCCGATGTACGGCCGCGCGCACGCAGGGGTCAGCGCTACCGCCAGCACCCACCAGCCGGCCGAGGCGATCAGCGCGGCCACCGCCCCGAGCAGATGAAGCACACGCTTGGGGAACGACGTCGGCGCAACAACCAGGTAGGCAAGACCGAAGCCGGGCAGTACCAGGAAGCCCTGCAGCATCTTGGTCAGAAACGCTGCGCCCATTGCGACGCCGACGAGCAGCAGCCACCGCCACGATGCGGCCGACGCCGCGCGCATCAGGCAGTAGGCGGCCACCGTCAGCAACAGCACCAGCAGGGCGTCGGGATTGCTGAAGCGGAACATCAACGCCGCCGCGGGCGTGCCCGCCAGCACCGCGCCGGCCAGCAGTCCCGCAGCCGCACCGTGGTTGGGGTCGGTGAAGGCGCGGCGCACCGCGCAGTAGAGCACGGCGACGGCGGCCACGCCCATCAGCGCCTGCGGCGCCATGACCGACCAACTGTTCATGCCGAACAAGCGCACCGACAGTCCGGTCACCCACAGTGAGGCGGGGGGCTTGTCGACGGTGATGAAGTCCTGCGCGTCGAGCGACCCGAAGAACCAGGCCGACCAGCTCTGCGAGCCTGCCTGCGCGGCCGCGGCGTAGAAGGTGTTGCCGTACCCGCTGGCCGACAGGTTCCACAGGTACAGGACAGCCGTTGCCGCCAGTAGCGCGGCCAAGGCCCACCGCGGCCAGTGGTTGATGCGCACTGCCGTCTTTGTGGCGACTGGTCTGTCGTCGAGGGCAGTCACGACGGATACGGTGCCGGTGATTCCCAGCCGCGGGCCTGTGCCGCGGCTGCGAACACGCTGTGAGTTCCGTGGATGCGACACTGGCGTCATGTGGAATCCGGACGTCTATCTGGCCTTCGCCGACCATCGCGGTCGCCCGTTCTTCGACCTGCTTTCGCGAGTGGGCGCCGATAATCCACGCCGGGTGGTCGATCTCGGCTGCGGCCCCGGCAATCTCACCGTCACGCTCGCACAGCGCTGGCCCGATGCCGTCGTCGAGGCGTGGGACAGCTCACCGGAGATGGTCGACGCGGCACGCGAACGCGGTGTTGACGCTCATGTCGGCGACGTGCGCACGTGGACACCACAGCCCGACACCGGTGTCGTGGTGACCAATGCGATGCTGCAGTGGGTGCCGGAACACGCCGAGCTGCTCGTGCGGTGGGCCGGCCAGCTCGCGGCCGGATCGTGGATCGCGATGCAGGTGCCTGGAAACTTCGACGCGCCGACGCATCGGGCCGTTCGAGATCTCGCCCGCCGCGATCGGTGGTCAGAGCCGTTGCGGGACTTCCCGTTTCGTGAGGGGCAGGTCGACTCCCCGTCGGGATATGCCGAGCTCCTCGGCGACGCGGGCTGCACGGTCGATGCATGGGAGACCACGTATATCCACGAACTCAGCGGTGAAAACCCGGTGCTGGAGTGGATCACCGGCACCGCGCTGACACCGGTGAAGAGCCGGCTCACCGAACCGCAGTGGCAGCAGTTTCGGCAGGAGCTGATCCCGATGCTCGACGCGGCCTATCCGGTGCGCGCCGACCGCAAGACGTTCTTCCCGTTCCGCCGCATCTTCGTTGTGGCTCAAGTTGGTTGACGTTTCGTCATGTCGGGAGTCCCTCCCTTTCGGCTTGCGCCCGGTAGCGGTCTACCCATTCGTCGGAGCGCTGATCGGCCTGACGTTGCAGCGCAGGGGCCGGTGCAAGCCGCGGGTCCTGCCCGAGTGCCTCGAGGACAGTGCCGACGATTTGGGTAAGGTTGCGCCAGAGAACGGGGTACGAGATTTCGATCGGCTCGACGTTCTCCTCATCGAACCACGATCGCCAGCCCATGTCCTGTTCGCGCATCATGGTGACGACGTGTGCGATCGCCGCAGCGTGATACTCGGCACGGGAGTCGCGTCCCGGATCCGGTCTTCCACGCCAGACGCGGGTCTGCACCGCGCGCCAGAACGAGACCGCTTGGGAGACAACGTCGGGCCGGTAGACATGCACGAGAACCGGATCACTACCGATGACATCGCGGATCGCCGCGAGCAATCCGTCCCCGGAGCGGTCGGGCAGGCCTGCGGCGCGCTGCAGCAGTAGCGGCGTCTGGTTCCACATCAACTTGCCACCCCAGATGCCGTTGGGTGTGCGGCCAACGGTGCGGATGTAGTCACGCCAGATATCGGGGGGCGCCAGGTCCGGCTTGCCCTCGTCGAGCGGATCCAGCAGCCGGAGGATCGACTCATCCTCCACCCCTTCGAACCATTGCCTCGGCTGCGGCGATTGGCTTGTCGTCGGCAGGTATTGGAAGAACTCACCGGGTTCGCCCGCCACACCCGTGGCCCGCAGTGATTCGACAAGTAGCGTGCTGCCACTGCGCTGCGAAGCGAGCACCAGATACGCCGTCGCGTGGGCCGTCATGGGCGAGAGCCTAACCGCAATCAATTCGCTTGGCATGGAAGAACATCGCGATCACGGTGAGCGAATCTATTGCGCCGAAGTGGGTTCGTCTTCGATGCCTCGCTCTGAGGCGATCGCCGACCGGCTTGTGACCTGTGGACCATGAACACGTAGGTAGGTTTCGGTGTAGCGCTCTGCGATTCGGGTGCCTGCGAAATCGGACGGTATGACGTCGTTGGTCTTCTGGCGCCAGTCGTGGAGGAGCAAGGCCAGGTCGTTGGCGATCGCTTCGGCCTTGTCGGTGACGTCAGGTCCCAGCAGGTTGTGCGACTCCGTCGGATCCTCGACAAGGTCGTACAGTTCGCGCGCTGGTCGCTGTTCGTGCAGCAGTGGCGCCAGGGTGCGGCCTGATGCACTTTCGGCGATATCCCACGGCAGATCGAGCAGCGGCCGCGACGCGTAGTTCTCGATGTAGCTGTATTCCTTTGTCCGGATGGCGCGGATCGGATCGA
>JAVRPG010000611.1:0-3851 GCA_032162325.1 Mycobacterium sp.
ATCCGGCTTTCCGCTCAGCACCTGAAGAACACCCTGGACATCGAGCTGGTGGCGTCGTTCGCCATCGACGAATTGCTGGACTACCGGTCGCGGCGGCCGCTGATGACGTTCAAGACCGACCACTTCACGCACTACGAGGAGCCCGAGCTCAATCTCTACGCCCTGCACGACAGCGTCGGAACACCGTTTCTGCTGCTCGCAGGCCTAGAGCCGGACCTGCGCTGGGAGCGGTTCATCACCGCCGTGCGGCTGCTGGCCGAACGGCTGGGCGTGCGTCGGGTGATCGGCCTCGGCACCATCCCCATGGCGGTGCCGCACACCCGCCCGATCACGATGACGGCGCACGCCAACGACAAGCAGCTCATCGCCGATCACACGCCGTGGGTGGGTGAAGTGCAGGTGCCGGGCAGCGTGTCGAACCTGCTGGAGTTCCGGATGGCCCAGCACGGCCATGAGGTGGTGGGCTTCACCGTGCACGTTCCGCACTATCTGGCGCAGACCGATTACCCCTCGGCCGCCGAGGCGCTGTTGGCCGAGGTCGCCAGGAGCGGCTCGCTGCAGATCCCGCTGGCCGCGCTGTCGCAGTCCGCCGCCGAGGTGCACGACAAGATCAACGAACAGGTCGAGGCGAGCAGCGATGTCGCTCAAGTGGTGGCGGCTCTGGAGCGACAGTACGATGCGTTCGTCACCGCTCAGGAGAACCGGTCACTGCTGGCACGCGATGAGGATCTACCCAGCGGAGACGAACTCGGCGCCGAGTTCGAGCGGTTCCTCGCACAGCAGGACGGTGACAAGTTCAAAGAGGACGACAACAACTAGCTGCCCTCACCCGGCCCGACAACGAAGTTGGCGAACATGACGGCGACGACGCAGGTGGCTCAAATGCCGCCGCCAACGAAGTTGGCGATATGACGAAGCGAAAGCCCAACCTGCGCACCGTGCGGGAACTGACGCCCTCGCTGCAGTTCCGCACCATCCACGGATACCGGCGTGCGTTCCGGGTGGCCGGTTCGGGTCCGGCGATCCTGCTGATCCACGGGATCGGTGACAACTCGACCACGTGGAGCACCGTTCAGAGCAAGCTGGCGCAACGCTTCACCGTCATCGCCCCCGATCTGCTGGGCCACGGCAAGTCCGACAAGCCGCGCGCCGACTACTCGGTCGCCGCCTACGCCAACGGGATGCGAGACCTGCTGTCCGTCCTCGACATCGACCACGTCACGGTGATCGGTCATTCGCTGGGCGGCGGGGTGGCGATGCAATTCGCTTATCAGTTCCCGCAATTGGTCGATCGGCTGATCCTGGTGGGCGCCGGCGGGGTGACCAAGGACGTCAACGTTGCGCTCCGTATCGCCTCATTGCCGATGGGCAGCGAGGCGTTGGCCCTGCTGCGTCTGCCGATGGTGATCCCGGCCCTACAGATCGTCGGTCGGCTGGCCGGCGGCTTGATCGGGTCGACCGGACTGGGCCGGGACCTGCCCGACGTGCTGCGGATCCTGGCGGACCTGCCCGAGCCGACCGCATCGTCGGCGTTCGCACGAACGCTGCGTGCGGTCGTGGACTGGCGCGGCCAGGTGGTCACCATGCTGGATCGATGTTACTTGACGCAATCCGTTCCGGTGCAATTGATTTGGGGTGCCCGGGATTCGGTCATACCGGTGAGCCACGCCAAGATGGCGCACTCCGCAATGCCCGGTTCGCAGTTGGAGATCTTCGAAGGCTCCGGCCATTTCCCGTTCCACGACGATCCGGACCGCTTCGTCGAGGTCGTGCAGAAGTTCATCGATTCCACCGAACCCGCGGTGTACGACCAGGAATATCTTCGCGATCTGCTGCGCGCCGGCATCAGTGAAGGCGCTATCTCCGGCCCGGTCGACACTCGTGTCGCCGTGCTCGACGCGATGGGTGCCGACGAGCGCAGCGCCACCTGACCGTCGCCGCGGCGTCAGCACGTAGCATCGGCCTCATGGCCATCGACGTGACCGTGTTGCGCGTGTTCACCGACCGGGACGGCAAGTTCGGCAACCCCCTCGGCGTCGTGGACGCGAGCACGGTAGACCCCAGCGATCATCAGCGAATAGCGACCCAATTGGGTTACAGCCAAACGATATTCATCGATGTGCCCGAGCCGGGAGCCGGCACGGCACACGCGCGCATCTACACGCCGGCGACCGAATTGCCGTTCGCCGGACATCCGACGGTGGGTGCGTCGTGGTGGCTGCGCGACCGCGGCACCCCCGTCAACACGCTGCAGGTGCCGGCGGGGATCGTGCAGGTCACCTACGAGGACGACCTCACTGCGGTCAGCGCGCGCGCGGAGTGGGCACCGGAATTCGCGATCTATGACCTCGAGTCGACCGACGAACTCTTCGCCGCGGACCCGGATGCCTATCCCGACGACGTGGAGAACTACCTGTGGACGTGGAGCGACCGCGATCAGGGCGTGCTGCGGGCCCGGATGTTCGCGGCGAACCTGGGGGTGCCCGAGGACGAGGCGACCGGAGCAGCCGCAGTGCGAATCACCGACTACCTCAGCCGCGACCTGACCATCGTGCAGGGTAGAGGCTCGGTGATCCATACCCGGTGGAGCCCGGAGGGCTGGGTACGCATCGCAGGCCGCGTGGTGAGCGACGGGATCACGCAGATCGACTGACGGCAGACCCCGCCTCAGCCCTGCGCGGGAACCTCGCGGTGTGCGCGCAGCGCTTCGATCTCCCGCTCGAAATCCTCTGCCGACGAGAACGACCGGTAGACAGAGGCGAACCGCAGGTAGGCCACCTCGTCCAGTTCGCGTAGCGGGCCCAGGATCGCCAGCCCGACCTCATGGCTGGGCACCTCGGGTGAGCCGGTGGCCCGCACGGTGTCCTCCACCTGCTGGGCGAGCAGATTCAGGGCGTCGTCGTCGACCTGTCGCCCCTGACAGGCCCTGCGCACACCCCGGATGACCTTTTCGCGGCTGAACGGCTCGGTGACCCCGCTGCGTTTGACCACGGCCAGCACCGCGCTCTCCACAGTGGTGAATCGCCTACCGCACTCCGGGCATGATCTGCGCCGCCGGATCGCCTGGCCCTCGTCTGTTTCGCGGGAGTCCACCACCCGGGAATCGGGATGACGGCAGAAAGGACAGTGCATCACCGCTCCTTCGCCGCGACGACAAACAACTACCTCGAACCTCTTCGAGCGTACCTGCGTGCCGCCGGGAAGCCCACCGCCGGTGCGATTGGGACACTTGTCGCCGATACGTCTGCCGGAGCCGTTGTGCGGCAATATCTTTCACCGCTCACGGCGCGCCGTCACGCGATGGGCGCGATGAGCGTCTGACCGGCGTCAAGCGCCACGGAGTCGAGTTGGTTGAGCTGACGGATGCGCTCGACGACCTGGCCGACCGGCGCGTCGGGGGCCACCCGGTGGGCGACCTGCTGCAGGGTCTCCCCTGTCTGCACCTGGATCACGGCCAGCCTGTCCGGCATCGGCGCATCGACTCCGGTCACCCCACCGAACTGGGCGACCAGTCCGAGCCACACGGTGATCGCCGACGCGATCAGCGCGAGCACCACCGTGGTCGCGGGCGTGATGGGCCGCCGGCGATGCGGCGCCCGCGACATCAGCACGCCGGTGCCGCGGTAGCGCATCGGCGCGACGGCAGGCCGGTTCGACCGCGGCCGCCGCCGGGTGTCGGTCGGCCGGAACCCGGGCCTGACCACCGGCTTGTTCATCGGCACTGCCTGGAATTCTCGGGTGTCGAGGATAGTCATCTGTCTGCCTTCCGCTTCGTCGTTTCGCTCTTGTGTTCGAATGTACTCGCTCATCTGTTCGATTTATAGAACATGTGATCGAACTGTTGCCAAACG
>JAVRPG010000612.1:0-2627 GCA_032162325.1 Mycobacterium sp.
TGGGACGGCGACGACACCGTCGGCCTGATGGGGTTCGCCGACCGGTTGGCCGTGATGATCGACGAGCACGACCCGGGGCTGAGGTACGCCAACCTCGCTGTGCGCGGCAGGCAGATCCGCGATGTCCTCGACAAACAGCTCCCCGCGGCACTGGCGATGCGGCCGGACCTCATCACGGTGTGCATCGGCATGAACGACGTAACCCGCCCCGGGCTCGGCTTTGATCGCACGCTCGCCGAACTCGATGACCTGCACGTCCGGCTCTCGCAGTCCGCCGCGACCGTGGTGACGACGACCTTTCCCGACATCGCGAGCATCCTGCCCGTCGGCCGGCTGCTCGCATCACGGGTAATCGAGGTCAACGACGCGATCAGGACCGCGGCCGACCGCCATGGGTTCTGCCTCGTCGACCTCTACGGCGCGCCGTCGATGGCCGAGTCGGACACCTGGAGCGCTGACCGTGTACACGGTTCCCCCAAGGGCCACATGCTGTTCGCGGCGGCGGCGGCCGAGGCGCTGGGTTTGCCTGGGAGCAACCACGATTGGGCAGAGTCCAGCCCGGGCGCCGGGCGGCCGTCAGTGCGTTCGCAGCTGTACTCGCAGGTGCGCTGGACGCACAACATGTTCATGCCGTGGCTGTGGCGTCACGCGCGCGGCCGATCCGCCGGCGACGGCAGGTCCCCGCGGCGGCCGCGGTTGGAAGGTCTGCCTGCCTAGAAGCCCAGGATCCCCAGCGGGATCGGCGATTGCCCGTTGGTGATTGACGACACCGCCGCCGGGCAGAACAGGGAGATCGCGATGCCGGTGAACATGGTCGCCGGGCCCAGCGACATGCCTCCCGCGTCTGCCATCTTCGCCGCGACGTCGGCGGCGGTCTGACCGGGCTGAGCCAGCATGGGGCAGACCTGCTGTCCCAGCGCGGCCGCGTTGGCCGGATCGGCGGTCCCCACCCCGGCGTTTGTCAGCGCCGAAAGAAAGGCGTCGTCGGTCGGGTCGGCCTGCGCCGGCGCGGCCCACGCCAGGCCGGAAGCCAACACACCGGCGGACAGGGCAAGGGCCATCGGTTTACTGCGCTGCACCTCGGAATCGTACGGCCCCCACCCCTGGCCGCCTAAACGTCGACGTCAGATACCACTCCAGGCCGCGTCGAGGCGGTCGGCGACGTCGATGATCTTGGCCTTCCGCGACGCCGGGCTGTCGATCTCGCCCGCGACATGCGCGGCGATAAACCGTCTGATCTCGGCATCGATGCCGCCGATGATCCGCACCACCTCGGCACGCAGTGACTTGGATGTGACATGGATCGAGATGTCGGACGCCCGTGGTTTCTCGACATCGAGGATCAACAGCAGCGGCTCGGCAGCCCGCGCGGTCGCCCGCAGAGCGATCTCCCCGAACACCACGAACCGCGGCCTGTCAATCCGCAGGTCGACGACCATGTTGATCTCCAGCGGGATCCGGATGGCGAAGGTGATCGTCTCGCCTAGTTGCCGCGTCACCCGAGGATCTTGAATCTTGACTCTGGCGGTGACCTTGGCGATCTTGCCCGGCCCCTGACCCATCGGGCCCATCTCGAATTCGTGCCCGGCAATGGCGGCGATCGCGCCGCCCACGCGGTCCTCGGTCACGGCGACCTCGAAGAACTTGCGGCCGAATTCTTCGTAGGTCATGTAGTCATCGGCGTCCATGGTGCTGCTACCGTCTCACGTCCGCCCGCCGAACTGGGGCCAAGGCGACCGAATCGAGACAACACGCCGCGGCCGGCCGCTGCCCTTTGCCTCAACCCGCCTCGCTGAACACCCGAATCCTCTTCAGTGTGGCGGGTTCAGAGCCGACCTCGCCGACGAAGACGCTGCGCTGTCCTGCGCGTTCGACGGCGGCGACGACGGCGTAACCGGAGCCGATCAGCTTGTGCCACCGCGCGCCGGCGAGGTGCCTGGCCAGTTCCGCGGCGCTGAGCGCGAGGTCATCGCCGCTCGTGGCAAGCACCTGGCCGGCGAGCCGCCGCCGCATGCCGACCTCGTCGCCGGCGCATGCGGCGTCCAGGAACCGCGCGACGACACCCGTGGATCCGGTACCGAGACCACGGAATCCGCTGAGGAATCCGAGCGTGCCACCAAGGCCCTGATTGGCCACCAGCGCCTTCGACAGTTGGACACCGGCCGGGACGGCGCGGACCCCGGTGCGCAGAAATTGGCCCACCATCGCCGGCAACTCCCAAAATGCTTGCAGTGCGGCAATTTTCAGCTCGTCATTGTGGTTCTCGAGGTCGTAGCGCAGATATGCCGGAATCCGCATGGTCAGCGTGGACGCCATCTTCACCTCGAGTTCGAGATCGCGGATCACCGTCGTGCCGACCACGATGTCGACGTCACGGTGGAACGTGATGTTGCGCGGCCCGATGAAGGTGTCATAGAAGCGCCCGATCGCAGCCGTCCCTCGGTGGGGCCGCGAGCCGACGGGGTCCTCGACCCAGCCGTCCGGAGTGAACAGGCCGACCCAGCCGTCGCGGTCATGCGCGCGGGCCGCCTCCGGTGACCGCTCGACCGCCGCCAGCATGTCGGCGCGCGTGAAGGCCATAACCTGTGCCTACCACCCTGGCTCCCTGTCAGTCGACTAGTTCGCCA
>JAVRPG010000613.1:0-8750 GCA_032162325.1 Mycobacterium sp.
CAGTTCGGGTAAAGCCGCAGCGGCCAGCAGTCCGTGTCCGATGCCGACGGCCGAATCCAGCGCGCTGGACACGACGATCGGGATCTCTATCTGCGCGGCGATCTCCAGCAGCTTGCGCACCCCGCCGAGCGGCGCGACCTTCAACACCGCGACGTCGGCGGCCCCTTCGCGCACGACGCGCAGCGGGTCGTCGGCCTTGCGGATGCTCTCGTCGGCGGCGATCGGCACGTCGACCCGGCGCCGCAGCTCCGCTAGCTCGGGGACGGTCTTGCACGGCTGCTCCAAATATTCGAGCGGCCCATCGGCCGTCAGCGCCTCGGCGGCCTCGACAGCCTCGTCGACGCTCCAGCCACCGTTCGCGTCGACCCGCACCGTCGGAATCAGCGCGCGAACGGCGTTGACCCGCGCGACGTCGTCGGCAAGTGACTGCCCCGGCTCGGCGACCTTGACCTTGGCGGTGCGCGCGCCGGGAAAGCGTGCCAGGACGTCGCGCACCTCGGCGGCGCCGACGGCGGGCACGGTTGCGTTGATCGGGATGCGGTCGCGACGCGGCGACGGCGGCTCACTGTAGGCGGCTTCGATGCCCGCGGCGAGCCAGTGCGCGGCCTCGGAGGGCTCGTATTCGAGGAACGCCCCGAACTCGCCCCAGCCAGCCGGCCCGTCAATCAGAGCGACTTCGCGAACCGTGATGCCGCGGAAGCGAACTCGCATCGGCAGCGCGACGACATGCAGGCGGTCCAGCACGTCGTCGAGCGGAGGGGTCACGGTTCTAATATTGCACCGGGCTGGCGTCCGCGGCGCTCAGGAAGCAAAGTACGACTGGAGCTTGAGCGCCGCCCACGGACGCCGCCCGCCGACGATGAACAGACGCCGCCGAACAGCGGTGAACGGGCCAATGCGCTCGTAGAGCATTTCGGTCAGTGTCGACGCTGGCACTCGCAGCACGGCATCCGGGCGGTCGGCTGGCGTTCGCGCGCGAAACTCGGCGATGCCGCCGTGGATGTGAATCACATAGGGCCGCGCATCGGGAACCTTCAACGCCACGCAGACGTCGGTATCGGGCGAGGTGTCGGCACGGAGGAACCCGTGGCCGTACTCCATCATCCCGCGCGCCACGAGCAGCATGTCGCGTTCGTCAATCTTGAAGGGGGCCTGAACCGCTCGAGCAATGTCGGATCCGTGCATGACCAGCTCGCCCAGCCAATTCGTCTGTCCTGTGATGCCGGAGACCATCGCGCCGCCATGAAACGGTATTACTCGCCGATCGTCGGTGTGCGCGTCGAAATAGCCGTCCATCTCCGCGGCGAGAGCCTGGAGTTGGTCGGCGAGTTCAGGCACCGGTGCGATGAGCGCTTCCATTTCGGCCTGATTGTTCAGGTGTACTTCCCCCGTTGTGGCGGCTCGAAGGTATTCGCGCCCGCGGTTGATTTCTCGGTAATGGAGGGCGACCGACAACACGTGGGCGGCGTACTGCTGAACGGTCCAGTGAGACCCTCGTGGTCGAGCCAGAGGGTCGGCTGCGCGGATCAGTCGATCGAAGCGCTCGCGCGCCTGCCCGATCCGTTCACGCAACTCGTCGCGATTGGTGTCGACGAGCGCCACGTAATCGGTGTCGTTCATAACCAACCCCCATACTCTAGCGTGGAGTAAAGATACTCCATCATGGAGTATTGTCAAGAGGGTGACTTCTCGCCCGACCGCTACGTCGTTTGCGCTGCTGGGCCTGCTCGGCGTCCAACCATGGACGGCCTACGAGCTCGTTGCGCAGACACGTCGCAGCTTGCATTACGTCTGGCCGCGCTCGGAGGCACACCTGTACGCCGAGCTCAAGCGCCTGGTCGAGCGCGGGCACGCGGTCGCGGAAGTAGTGGAGGGCCGCGGACGCCAACGCACCCGCTACACGATCACCCCGCTCGGCCGTGCGGCCCTGGAGGCCTGGCTGGCCACCGAACCGGCCCCGCCCATGCTGGAAATCGAAGGAGTGCTTCGCGTGCTACTGGCGGACCAGGGAACCGCACAGGACCTCCGCGCGGCGCTGGAGCACACCGCGCGCCAGGCCCGCGAGCAGCTGGCGGATGGGAGGCTGCTCGTACAGGAACAACTGATAACCGGAGGTCCATTTCCGCAACGGCTACACCTGGCGGAACTCGTTGTGGCCTTCTACGGCGAGTTCCTTCGACTACTCATACGCTGGTGCGACGACACCATCGCCGAGACCGAGACATGGCCCGACACAAAGGATATCGGGCTGACCCCGCAGGCTCGAGAACGACTCGAGCGACTATTGGCCATCCCCGACCCCTAGACCGTCGCGCGGTCGCGGCCCTCCCAGAACGGCTTGCGCAGATCCTTCTTGAGGATCTTGCCGGTGGGGTTACGTGGCAGCTCGTCTTTGACGTCGACGGTCTTCGGGCACTTGTAGGCGGCGAGATGCTCGCGGCAGAACGCGATGAGCTCCTGCTCGGTGGCGGTTCCTTCCAGCGAGACAACGGCTTTCACCACCTCGCCCCACTTCTCGTCCGGCACGCCGATGACCGCGACCTCGGCCACCGCCGGATGTTCGGCCAGCACCCGCTCCACCTCGATCGAGTAGATGTTCTCGCCGCCGGAGATGATCATGTCCTTGAGCCGGTCCTCGACGAAGATGTAGCCGCCGTCGTCGACGCGGCCGATGTCGCCGGTGCGGAACCAGCCGTCCTCGGTGACCGCCTCGGCCGTCGCCTCCGGCTTGTTGTGGTAGCCCTTCATCAATTGCGGTGAGCGGAACCACAATTCGCCCTGCTCACCCGCTGGCACATCCTTGAGCGTGTCGGGGTCGACGACCCGTACCTCCGCGTTGGGAACCAAGGTGCCGGCACTGCTCAGCCGCTCCTCATGGTCCTTAGCATGGTGGGCCTCCGGAAGCAGATGGCTGATGACGCCACACAATTCGGTGAGGCCGTACGCCTGGATGAAATCGGTGTTCGGCCAGGCCTTCAGCGCCGCGCGCAGCAGCGGCAACGGCATCGGCGACGCACCGTACGCGTAGGTCTTCAGCGCGCCGAACAGCTTGACGGCGTCCTCGCCGGACTCCAGCACCTTGGCCAGCACCGCGGGCACGAGGAAAGTCCTGTTGGCGCCCTTGAGGATTGCGCCGGCGAGCGTCATGCCGTCGACGTCGCGCGTCATCACACTGGGGAAACCGTCGTGAATACCGAACTGCACGTATGACGACCCGCCAACGTGAAACAGCGGCATCGACACCATGTTCTTGTCGCCGTCGTCGAACTCGAACCCCTCGTGCGCGTTGACCGTGTGCGCGATGAGGTTCGCCTGCGTCAGCTCAACGCCTTTGGGACGTCCGGTGGTGCCCGACGAGTACATGATGATGCACACGTCGTCGGGTTCGACGTCGTCCCCGCGGTCGGTGGGTGTCGCATCGGCGAGCAGCGCCTCGTACTCGTCACCGTCGCCGCCCTCGGGGGTAACCGTGATGACGTGGTCGACGTTGGTGAGCTTGTCGCGGATCTTGTCGACCCCTGATTTGAGTTCAGCGCCGACGACCAGGATCTTGGCGCCGGAGTCGTTGAGGACGTAGTCAAGTTCCTCTGCGGCCAGCCGGAAGTTGATGATCGCATTTGCCGCGCCCAGCGATGCGGCGGCGATGGTCAGCTCGACGCACGACGGGTGGTTCTTGTCCAGGAACGCCACCGCGTCGCCGCGCTTGACGCCGCGCTGCTTCAGCGCACCCGCCAGCCGGCGCACCCTGTCGTTCCACTCGGCCCACGTCCAGGTTCGGTCGAGGTACGTCATCGCCTCGTCGTCGGGCTTGGTGGCGGCCCAATGGGCCAGTCGTTCATCGAGGAAGCGCGGATCAGCCAGGTCGGACATGATTCGAGCGTGCCATGCCTGCCGACGTGTCAGTCGTCTTTCGGATAACCCGTCGGAGGTGGAGAGGCCTTTGACATGTCGCCCGGCAGTTTCTATGTTGGTCAGCATAGAACATGGCGAAGGGAGCGTTACATGCGGTGGGCGACGTATCGAACCGAAGCCGAGGACCGGGTGGGCGTTGTGTCCGGTGACGTCATCCACGCGCTGCAGCCCGGCGCCCGGCTGATCGATCTGGTCGCCCTCGGCGCCGACGGGCTGCGCGCCGCCGGTGAGCGCGCGCTGCGCGAGCCATCGGAGGTGGTGCCGCTGCGCGGCGTCCGACTGCGCCCACCGATACCCCAACCTCCGGCAATCCGGGACTGTCTGTGTTTCCTCGACCACATGCGCAACTGCCAGGACGCGATGGGTGGCGGTCGGGTCCTCAAGGATGCCTGGTACCGCATCCCGGCGTTCTACTTCGCCAACCCGTCGGGCGTGTTCGGGCCGTACGACGAGGTACCCGCCGCGCCCGGAAGTGCTTGGCAGGACTTCGAACTCGAGATCGCGGCGATCATCGGCGGCGCCGGCGGCGCCGACTTGTCCGTGGCCGAGGCGCAGCAGGCGATCATCGGGTACACGATCTTCAACGACTGGTCGGCGCGTGATCTGCAGGTGCTGGAAGGCCAACTCGCGATCGGGCAAGCCAAGGGCAAGGACAGCGGCGTCACGCTGGGGCCGTATCTGGTCACCGCCGATGAACTCCAGCCGCATCTAAAGGACGGCAGGCTGAGCCTTGACGCCACGGCGCTGGTCAACGATGAGGTGATCGGTTCCGGGTCCACCGGCGCGATGGACTGGAGTTTTGGGGAGGTCATCTCCTATGCGTCACGCGGTGTGACGCTCTACCCGGGCGAGGTGTTCGGGTCCGGCACGGTGCCCACCTGCACGCTGGTCGAACATCTGAAAATCGCTGAGCTGCAGAACTTTCGGAGCTGGCTGCGCGACGGCGACGAGGTGACGCTGCGGGTGCAGGGACTGGGTGAGACCCGGCAGGTCGTCCGTCACCGTCGCGCCCCCGTCCCGCTTCCTGCGCGGCCGAATCCCGATACCCGAGCGCCCGCTCCTCGGGTCAATCCCGCGCGCGCACGCAGGCCGTACACCCGTGGGCTGCGCGAGGTGGGCGACCGGGTGTGGGCCTGGATGCTGCCGGACGGTGGATACGGCTGGAGCAATGCGGGTTTGGTCGCCGGCGACGGCGCATCCCTGCTCGTCGACACGCTCTTCGACCTGGCGCTGACCCGCGAGATGCTTGCGGCGATGCGGCCGATCACCGACGCCGCACCGATCAGCGACATGGTGATCACCCACTCCAACGGTGACCACACGCACGGCAATCAGCTGCTGGACCCGTCGGTTCGCATCATCGCGGCCACGTGCACCGCCGAGGAAATCGCCCACGACGTGCCCCCTGAGATGCTCGCCGTGACGCAGGTCGGCGACCTCGGGCCGATCGCGACACCATGGGCCCGAGCGCGGTTCGGCCCCTTCGACTTCAGCGGGATACGGCTGCGCAACGCCGACCAGACCTTCGACGACAAGCTCACCATCGACGTCGGCGGCCGTTCGGTGACGCTGCTGAACCTGGGGCCGGCGCACACCGGTGCCGACACGGTGATCCACGTGCCCGATGCGGGCGTGCTGTTCGCCGGTGACCTGCTCTTCATCGGCTGCACCCCCATTGTGTGGGCGGGTCCGATCGCCAACTGGATCGCCGCATGCGACACGATGCTCGCCCTCGATGCTCCGACCATCGTTCCCGGGCACGGACCGATCACCGACGCCGACGGAATCCGCGCCGTGCGTGGGTATCTCGAGCACGTCACCGAGCATGCCGATGCGGCATATCGCGACGGCCTGTCCTTCCAGCAGGCTGCCGAGGCGATCGACCTTGGACCGTATGCCGATTGGTTGGACGCCGAACGCGTCGTCGTCAACGTCTACCAGCGCTATCGAGAACTCGGCGCCGTCATGACGGATGTTCCCGTAACTGCTCTGCTGGTGCTGCAGGCCGAGTGGCACGCCAACCGCGGACAGCTCCGATGACGACGTCACAAGAACGCACCGTCATTGCTGGGGCAACGCGCTAGTCGGCGATCCGCTCACCGGTCAGGTGCGCCGGGCCGATCTGCTTATCGACCGGGTCATCGTCGGTGGGCGCACCGTCGTCGAGAACGGACGGCTGCCGGCAGACGTCGAACGGCGCGGGACCGAGTTGATCGAGGCTTCCCACACGCGCCTGACCGAACGTGTGGCGCCACTCGGCGGCTGGAAACTGCCCGTGCCGCCGAACATGATCGACGGCCTGATTGTGGTGATCCACGCGAACGTCACTCCGCCTACGAACGCCTGACGCGACGCTTCGCGCCCGAGCCTTCGTCCAGCGCGCCGAGAATCGCCTTCAGCGCGTCAAGCGTCTTGTCGAGATCGATCTCGTCGGGGGCGACCCGCCACTGCTGGTGCATGCCGATGATCGCCCCTGCAACCACGGTGACGCACTCCTCGTGGCTGACGCCGGCCGGCATCTGCAGGGTGTCCGTCCAGCCCATCACCCATTTGCGCATGGCGCGGTGAAACTCCTCGTAGAACCCATGCACCGGAGAGTGAGGCTCGACCGCTTCCGCGATGAGCGTGATGAGCAATCTGGTCGTGGGCTGATGGAGGAAGTCGCGGACCTGGTCGATGCCTTCATCCACCCCGACCGGGCGAGGCGCGTCCGTGAGCGTGTTGGCGGTGATGTCGTCGACCACCGCCTTGAGCAAGCCGCTCTTGTTGCCGAAGTGCCAGGGGATCGACCCGCGACTGATTCCGGCGCGCTCTGCGATGTCCACGAAAGTGGTTCTACGGAAGCCTTGTTCGGCGAACAGCTCGGCCGCGGCCGATATCAATTGGCGCCGGCTCTCGCTGCTCGTCTGCGCACGCCTGGTGGCAGCCACTTCGACGCTCCTTCTGCGGCAGAACTTCGGGCGACATAGTCTATGTTGACGAACATAGGCGGTAGCAGCCGGGCCTGCGTCAGGCGCCGAAAATTCTTTGAAGAAATTTCGCGGGCCGTGTCGATTTCGGGGGGTTGCCGTTCGACGTGTCAACGAGGGCACGATGGACGCGCCCCTTCCCAACTAGAAGGAGACACCACAATGTCGCGCTACATGCTGATCATGCGGTCGACCCCCGAGGCCGAGAAGGCCATGGAGGAGCAGAACATCGACTTCAACGAGATCATCGAGTCGATGGGCCGCTACAACGAGGAGCTGATCAAGGCCGGCGTCATGCTGGCCGGCGAAGGTCTGCGCCCCTCGGCCAAGGGCAAGCGCGTGGCCTTCGACGGCCCCCGCCGCACCGTCATCGACGGCCCCTTCGCCGAGACCCGCGAGCTGGTCGCCGGCTTCTGGCTGTGGGAGGTCAAGGACTTGGCCGAGGCGGTCGCGTGGGTGAAGCGCTGTCCCAATCCGATGCCCGGCCCGAGCGAAATCGAGATCCGGCCGGTCATCGACATCGCCGAGTTCGGCGACGCCGTGACCCCGGAGGTCGCCGAGCTGCACGACCGCAACCGCGAAAAGACGGCCGGCCGCTGAGGCCCGCCGTTCCCCGCCGCGGCTTGCGTTGCCCCTGCGCCTTCCCTTAAGCGGGGAGGATGGCGGCGGCCGAAACCCACCAGGCGATCGAGACGGTCTTCCGGATCGAACGGGCCAGGCTCATCGCGGGCCTGGCCCGGATGGTGCGCGACGTCGGACTGGCGGAAGAGCTGGCGCAGGACGCCTGCGTGGTCGCGCTGTCCGAGTGGCCGAAATCCGGCGTCCCGGACAATCCCGGTGCCTGGCTGATGGCCGCGGCTAAGCGCCGCGCCATCGATGCCGCCCGCCGCAGCCGCATGCTCGCGCGCAAGCACGAAGAGATCGGCCGGGACCAGGAGGGTGAGCGCGATACGGGGGTCGAGGACATCGAAGCGGCCATGGACGACGATGTCGGCGATGAACTTCTGAGCCTCATCTTCATTGCCTGCCATCCGGTGTTGTCCACCGAGGCACGCGCGGCGCTGACGCTCCGCCTGGTCGGCGGGCTCACCACCGACGAGATCGCGCGCGCCTTCCTCTCCAGCGAAGCCACCATCGCCCAGCGCATCGTGCGCGCCAAGCGCACGCTCGGCGATGCCGGGCTGAGCTTCGAGCTGCCGCGCGGCAAGGAGCGGGAGCAGCGTCTCGCCTCGGTGCTGGAGGTCATCTACCTCAACTTCAACGAGGGCTACGCGGCCACTGCCGGTGACGACCTGATCCGCCCGGCGCTGTGCGCCGAGGCCCAGCGCTTGGGCCGCATCCTGGCCGGGGTCGCATCAGACGAGCCCGAGGTCTTCGGCCTGCTCGCGCTGATGGAAATCCAGGCGTCGCGTCTGCCCGCCCGCACCGCGCCGGACGGCGCGCCGATTCTTCTCACCGAGCAGAACCGTGCGCGCTGGGACCAGCTCCTGATCCGCCGCGGCCTCGCCGCCCTGCAACGCGCCGAGGCCCTCGGCGGCGTCAATGGACCGTATGCGCTGCAGGCCGCAATCGCCGCCTGCCACGCACGCGCGCGCAGGTTCGACGAGACGGACTGGACGCGGATGGCGGCGCTCTATGACACGCTGCGTGCGGCCATGCCGTCGCCGGTGGTCGATCTCAATCGGGCGGTCGCCCACAGCATGGCCTTCGGACCGGAGGCCGGCCTGAAGCTCATCGACGAAATCGCGCAGGCCGCGGCCTTGCGCAACTACGCCCCGCTGCCGGCAGCCAGGGGGGATTTTCTGTTCCGCGCCGGCCGGCTGGCTGAAGCCAGGGTCCAGTTCGAACGTGCGGCCGGGCTCACCCGCA
>JAVRPG010000614.1:0-6500 GCA_032162325.1 Mycobacterium sp.
CGGCCTGCTCGACGGATTTCATCTCCGCGGCACCGGATAAGATGCCGCCGGCAGGCACCCCCGACTGGGTAAAGCCGTCATAGTCCGACCGACCGTCGAACGACGTGTCCTCGGGCGGCTTTCCGGCGCCGTTCAGATAGGCCATCAGGGTGCGTTCGATGCCCGCCGAGCCTTCGGGCACCCGCGGCACGCCCTCGTTGTCGTTCGGCCGAGTGGACTGGTCGCCGTCGTAGGTGAAGTAGCCGGGGTTGGGCGAGCCGAGCATGTCGAAGTTGAGGTAGAGCGCAATGTCTTTGAGCGCGTCGATGTTCAGCGACTGCACGTAGTTGCTGGACCCGAGCAGGCCGAGCTCCTCGGCGCCCCAGAAGCCGAACCGCACGGCGTTGGTCACCTGCGGCGAATTGCCCAGCTGCAGCGCGGTTTCCAGCACCGCCGCCACCCCCGAGCCGTTGTCGTTGATGCCGGGTCCGGCCGGCACGCTGTCGAGGTGCGCGCCGACCATCACGACGTTTGCGGTGGACCCGGTCTTGGTCTGGGCGATGACGTTGCGCGTGCGCTCGTTGCGCACACCGGCGTTGAGTTTGAGGGTGGCGGGGCCCGGCTGGGCCCGCAGCCGCTCACCGGTGGCCTTGGTGACGCTGACGACCGGGATCTTCACGTCGGTCTGATGGCCGAGCGTGCCGCCCATTTCGTCGGCGTCCTCGTTGTTGGCGACGATAAGCGCCACCGCTCCGCGTTCGGTGGCGACGGCCTGCTTGACGCCGAACTGACACTTGCCGCGGTCAACCAGTACGACGGCGCCTGCGACCGGCAGGCCGTCGTAGTCGGATGCCGTACAGCCGGGCGTGTCCTCGACACGGGCAGGCACCAGTGGGCCCGACACTCCTTCGGGCGGGGTGCCCTTGGTGAATTCGAGCGGCTTCGCGGCGATCTTGTTGCCGCCGACGGTGAGCGTCGGCTCGTCGGCGAACGGCAGATGCACCTCGAACTCGGGGGTCTGCACGTCGAAACCCTTGTCCCGCAACGTGTTGGCCACATAGTCGACGCTGGCGTCGTATCCAGACGTGCCGAGGGCGCGATTGCCGCCGTGGGCGTCCGCGATCTCCTGCAACTTCTTCAGATGCACCATCATCGCGTCGGCGGTCACCCGTTTCTGCAGCGTGGCGGCGAAGTCGGTGGCCGGAGTCGCGGCGGTGGCCGGCTGCCCCTGCTGGGGGCGCAGCTCGCGGCCGCAGCCTCCAATTGCCGCGACGGCGACAACCACCGTCAGCACCGCCAGGGATCTGCGCACCATCGCCACCACGTTAGCCTCCTCAGGCGTCGCGGCGGTTCACCACGACGATCGCGGCGGCGTACACCACCGCGACGACGGTCGTGAAGTACACCAGGGAGCCGAGTTCACCCCACGGCTTGTCATACACCGGATAGAGCCACTGCACGCGGGTGAACAGGAACGCATTGCCGAACGGCAGAAACGGTCCGACCTCGGAGCCGATGTTTGGCAAATTCCCGAGAATCGGCTCGACCACCAGCGGCCACATCAGCAGCACTGCGACCGCACCGGCCGAATGCCGCAGCAGCGCCGCGACCGCCACCCCTAACACCGCGGCGAGCACCCCGTAGAGGGCGATCGCGCCGACAGCGCGCCAGGTCTCGGCGGCGGCGAGCGACAAATGCGATTCGACTCCCACCAGCGGCGGGCCCGCCATGCGAGCAACCAAGACCGCCCCGATCACCATCAGTGCCGTGTACACTCCCGAAAACACCGCCGCCACAACGGCTTTCGCAACCAACACCAGGCTGCGGTTGGGCGTCGCCATGAACGTCGTCCGGATCATTCCGCTGCGGTACTCGCCTGTCACCGTCATCGCGGCAAGGATCATCAGCACCGGCACGCCGAACACCGCTACCCCCGTCGCCGCCTTTTCCGGCGGCAGCGGCGCCGAACCGTAGGCCGTCGAGCCCTGCAGTGCGGCCAGCCCGATGCTGAGCACCGCGGCCGCGGCGGATGTCCATAGCACCGAGCGAGTCGTCGACAGCTTGATCCGCTCGGCTCGGATTTCGCTGAGTACTGCGACCCCGCTCACCGGCTCACCGCCCGGTACTCGGTGGCCTCGTCGGTGAGCTTCATGTAGGCCTCCTCGAGCGAGGCCTGCTGTGCGCTCAGCTCGTGCAGTGTGATCGCGTTTCGGGCGGCGAGGTCCCCGATGACCTCGATGGCCGCGCCGCGCACCAGCAGCGCGGAGCCAGGGTCGGTGTCCGCCGTCAGGCCGGCGTCGGTGAGCAGCCTGCGCAGCGTGTCCAGCTGGGGACTGCGCACCCGGACCGTGTCGGCGCCGGAGCGGCCGACGAACTCGGCCACGGTCGTCGACGCAATCAACTTGCCCTTGCCGATGACGACGAGCCGGTCGGCGGTGTTGGCCATTTCGGCGAGCAGGTGGCTGGACACAAAAACAGTGCGGCCCTCGTCGGCCAGCGCACGCATCAGCGTGCGGACCCAGCGGATGCCCTCTGGGTCGAGGCCGTTCACCGGCTCGTCGAACAGCAGCACAGGCGGGTCGCCCAGCAGGGCCCCGGCGATACCGAGCCGCTGGCTCATGCCCAGCGACAGCGTGCCCGCGTTCCTGCCCGCCACCGACGTCAGCCCGACCATGTCGAGCACCTCGTCGACCCGATTGGCCGGGATCCGGTTGGTGGCCGCGATCCAGCGCAGGTGATTGCGCGCCGATCGGTTGGGGTGCGCCTGCCTGGCGTCCAACAGCGCGCCAACGGTGCGCAGTGGGTCGCTCAGCTCGCGGTAGGCCCGGCCGTGGATGGTTGCGGTGCCCGCCGTCGGGTGGTCGAGCCCGAGGATCAGCCGCATCGTAGTGGTCTTGCCCGCGCCGTTCGGGCCGAGGAATCCGGTGACCAGGCCGGGCTCGACCGAGCAGGTCAGGTCGTCGACAGCACGGGTTCGGCCGAACACCTTGGTCAGGCCCGCCAACTCGATCAACGGATTCATGCTTTCAGGTCGCCTGCGCGGCGCACCACGCCGACGAGGAGGTCGGCGACAGCGCGCATGCCTGCCGCGTTCGGGTGCGACGGCGCAGGCCTGCCCGGTATCGGCAACCCGGGTTTCGTCGTCCACGGCTCCGCCGACCAGGCGTGGTGCTCGCGGCTCGCGTGCGCGACGCGCACCCACTCGCAGCCGGTGTCCGCGGCGGCCTCGCCGGTGAGGCGCTCCAGCGTGTCGGCGACGCGACGACCGAGCGCGACATCGCCATCGGACAGCGGAGGTGCGGCCGAACCCGCCGGCGGCAGCAGGGTCAGGTAGTCGACGAACAGCACCTTCGCCCGCGGTGACCGCTGCCGCAGCACACGGCCCACTTCCTTCAGCGATTCGCCCACGTCGACCAGCGCGCGATCACGCGCAGTCGGGTCCAGCATCTCGCGCACGACGCCGCCCAGCAGCGGCAGGGAGCGAACGATGCGCGGCAACCCCGCCGCCATCAACAGCGGCACATAGCCGGTGTCGTTCCCTCCGATCGTGACGGTCACCAGATCTTCCGACCCGTCGAGCGCATCCACCTGCGGAGGCGCCCCGTGCTGGGGTTCGGTGAGCACGTTCGCGGTGGTCGCACCCGAATAGGTCACGTCCACGAGGTCGAGCCCCAACTTCGCGGCGACCAGGTGCGCGTAGTTGCGCGCCGAGCGGCCTGCCCGAAAAGGCGCGCCGTCGGCGGACGGCCGGATGCCAGGGCCTGCCGCCATCGAGCTGCCAAGCGCGACGTACCGGCTCATATGGTGGGGCTCGAGGCCTGCGCCCAGAACCGTTTGGGAATCCGGCCGGCCTGCCGGGCCAGGTATCCGGCGGTGACGGCGGCGGCCATCGCCGCGGCCATGGTCGGCGGATCGGCGGCACGGGTGACGGCGGTGGCCAACAGCACGGCGTCGCAGCCGAGTTCCATCGCCATCGCGGCGTCGCTGGCGGTGCCGATGCCTGCGTCGAGCACCACCGGCACGCCGGCCCGTTCGACGATCATCTCGATGTTGTGCGGGTTGGCGATGCCCAGCCCGGTGCCGATCGGCGACCCCAGCGGCATGACCGCCGCGCAGCCGATGTCTTCCAGCCGGTGCGCCAGCACCGGATCGTCGTTGGTGTAGGGCAGCACGACGAAGCCGTCATCGACCAATTGCTCGGCGGCGCGGACCAATTCGACGGCATCGGGCAGCAGCGTGCGCTCGTCGGCGATCACCTCGAGCTTGACCCAGTCGGTGCCAAGCGCCTCACGCGCCAGCTGTGCGGTCAGCACCGCCTCGGCGGCACCGCGGCAGCCTGCGGTGTTGGGCAGCGGGGTGATGCCCAGCCGGTTCAGCAGGTCAAGCACGCCGGTGCCGCTCTCGGCGTCGACGCGGCGCATCGCGACCGTGGTCAGTTCGGTGCCCGACGCGACAAGTGCCTCCTCGAGCACGGCGAGATTCGCGGCGCCGCCGGTACCCATGATCAGCCGCGAGCCGAACTCACGACCGGCAATCGTCAGCTTGCTGTCAGCCACCCTGCACCGCCGTCACCACTTCCACCCGCGCACCGTCAGTGAGCGCGGTCTCCCATTCCGATCGGGGCAGCACCGACCAGTCGACCGCCACCGCGATGCCCTTCTCCGGAAAGCCGAGGCTTTCCAGCAGCGCCGCGACGGTCGTCCGCTCGTGCACCTCGACGGCTTCGTCGTTGACGGTCACTTTCATCGACTTGCTCCCACCGTGACGTTCAGTTCGGCCGCGATCCGCTCCGCGGTCCACGGCGCGAGCAGGAATCCGTTGCGCCCGTGCCCCGCAGCGACCAGTGTGCGCCCATCGAGCCGACCAACGATCGGCAGCCCGTCGGGCGTCATCGGCCGCAAACCGGCGGCGCATTCGGCGAGTTCGTACTCCCCCAGCGCCGGGATCACCGCACACGCATCGTCCAGCAGCTCACGCACCCCCGTGACGGCGGGTGCGGTGTCGCGGCCGTGCTCGTACTGGGTGGCGCCGACCACCACCCCGTCGCTTCGCGGCACCAGATATACCTGGCGGCCGTGCACGCGGGCGCGGATCACGCGCTGCGGTACCGGCATACAGCCGCGCCGCCAGCGCAGCCGCAGCACCTCGCCCTTCACTGGCCGGATCGGCAGCCCCGGCCACAACGCGGGCGCGTCGATGCCGTTGGCGATGACAGTGAAATCGGGGCCGTCGGCTTCCTCCAGCTCGCACAGGTCTGTTACCGGCGGTGCCCACTGAACGCCGAGTCGTTCGCAGTGCGCCTCCAGCGCCTCGACGACGGCCCGATTGTCAACTGCGAGCTCGGTTTCGGCGACGAACCCGTGGCGAATGCCTTGCGCCAGAAGCGGTTCGATGTCGCGGGCGGCTGACGTCAGCATGACGGGTTGGCCCTGGGCGGCCAACCATTCCCCGACCGTCTTCAGGTCGGCGGCGTCGGCGCTGTCCACACCGACCACCAAGGATTCGCGCGCGGTGACGACGTCGGCGGGCAGGCCGTCCAGAAACCCGTCGTGCCACAGGGCCAGGGATGCCAGACCCAATTGCAGCAGGCGCTCCTCGCCGGGCCAGCCCTCGCTGTGTGGGGCGAGCATGCCGCCTGCCACCCACGACGCGCCCTTGTCGGCGCTTCTGTGCACGCGCACAGTCCAGCCGTCCAGCGCGGCGCGGCGCGCGACGGAGAGTCCGATGACGCCGCCGCCGATGACAGCGAGTGATCCCCTGGTGGTCAAGTCCCTCCCTTCGCCGGCATGACCCGGATCAGGTGTGACGGTAAGGGCAGGCGTGCCCACTCTCAGTCCCCGCTCCAGGGACTCCCGTGTCAGGTATCAAGAGTACTCGAACAACCCTGCCCTCATTGCCGAGCCAGGGTCGGCTGCGCCTCTGTCTGCAGACGCCGCCGAGGACGTGCAGCACGAAGCAGCATCCTCGGATACAGCAGCCGCTCGGGCGGGTCGAGCAGAGCGACGACCCTTGCGAACTGCTCCGCGACGACCATGTCGGTCTCGGCGACAGTCTGAAGCCGGTCAACATATCTGTTGGACAGCCGCGTCGCCAGTGTTCTGCGACCTTCGACCTCCGGCAAGTTGAGATCGCCACCGACGGCGAACTGCCAGGCGACCCCGATGGGCTTCGCCGCCGCACGGAAGTAGCGTCTCGCCAGGTCGTTCGACCCTCCGCGCAAGCACTCGCCCAGCGCCTGCGCTTGCAGGGCGGCCACCGTCATGCCCTGGCCGTAGATCGGGTTGAAGCTGCACATCGCGTCGCCGAGCACCAGGAGCCCTTCGGGGAACCGGCGCATCTTGTCGTATCGTCGCCAACGACTTTCGCGGTAGTGGGCGCGGCACACGTCCACCAGCGGTGGTTCATGCCCCACCATCCCGAGCACCGTGAACATCCAGGTGTCGTTCTCGTAGCGAAACAACGCCATCCCGGTCGGTCGACTTGCAACCGGGCCGACAATGGTGATCAGCTCGTCAAGCGTG
>JAVRPG010000615.1:0-8876 GCA_032162325.1 Mycobacterium sp.
GACGATGACGACCTTGTCGTCGAGTCGGAACTTGTCGAGTACGGGCACCGGGTCAGACTAGCGTCCGGCGTTGCAGCACCACCGACACGGTGAGCACGGCAAGGCCGGCCACCGCAAGCAGCGCACCCGCGGCGGCGGGCGCCGTGTAGCCGAAGCCCGCCGCGATCACCAAACCGCCGACCCAGGCGCCCGTCGCGTTGCCGATGTTGAGCGCCGAATGGTTCAGCGCGGCCGCCAGCGTCTGGGCATCGTGCGCGACGTCCATCAGCCGGGTCTGCAACGCGGGGGCGACCGCCGAGCCGGCAGCGCCGATGCCGAACAACACCAGCAGCGCAGTCCACGGGTTGTGCGAGGCCAGCACGAACACCGCCAGGACGACGCCGAGCGCACCCATCGACAGGTACAGCGCACGGATGACCGATTGGTCCGCCAATCGGCCGCCAACCAGGTTGCCGACCACCATGCCAACACCAAAGACCATGAGCGCCAACGGAATCAGAGACTTCGGCAAGCCGGCGACATCCGTCATCGTGGTGCTGATGTAGGTGTAGACGGCGAACATGCCGCCGAACCCGATCATCCCGACGGCAAGCGCCAGCCAGACCTGGACGCGCTTGAGCGCACCCAGTTCGGTGAGCGGGCTGCTGACGTGCATGGACCGCAACTGGGTGGGCAGGCACAACGACAGGGCGATTAGAGTCCCGATGCCGATGGCCACCACAAGCCCGAACGCGCTGCGCCAGCCCAGCGCCTGGCCAAGCCAGGAGGCGATCGGCACGCCGACCACGGTGGCCACGGTCAGCCCGCACATCACGTGCGCGACCGCCTTGGCGCGGTTCTGCCGTCCCATCAAGTGCGTTGCCACCAGGGCGGCCACCCCGAAGTACGCGCCGTGGGGCAACCCAGCGACGAACCGGGCGATCATCAGCGTCTCGTATGACGGCGCGAGCACACTTGCCAGGTTGCCCAGCGTGAACACCGCCATCAGGGTGAGCAGCAGTGTCTTGCGTGGCACCCGCGCGCCGAGCGCCGCGATGAGCGGCGCGCCGATCACCACACCGAGCGCATACGCCGAAATGACGTGGCCGGCCGTGGGTTCGGTGATACCGAGGCTGGACGCGATGTCGGGCAGCAGGCCCATCGCGACGAACTCCGTCGTGCCGATGCCGAATCCGCCAAGCGCCAGGGCGAGCACCGCCAGCCAGCGCACGGCCGGATCGGGAGCGACAACGGAGACGGGGCGGGTCGGTCGGTCAAGTGAAACAGTCATGGATTAATTGAAACTTTCGCGCTGGTGGATGTCGCCGTCGAGCGGCTCCGGTATGGGTCTGGCGAGTTCGAGGGCGACGGCGGCCAGGCCGGAGATCCTTCCCCAGTCGCCGCGTTGGACCGCATCTGTGGGCGTGAGCCAGCTGCCGCCCACGCACCCAACGTTGGGCGTCTTGAGATATTCCGCCATGTTCGTCGGGGTGATCCCGCCGGTGGGGCAGAACCGGGCGGCGGGCACGGGGGAGTGGATGGCCCGCAGGTACGCTGCACCGCCCGCGGCTTCGGCGGGGAAGAACTTCATGTCGATGTAGCCGTCTTCCAGCAGAGCCATGACTTCGGACACGGTGGCCACTCCGGGCAGGTGCGGTAATCCGGCGTCGCGCATGGCCGCCCGCAGGTCCGCGGTGCTGCCCGGGGAGACGAGAAATTGCGCGCCCGCGGCAAGTGCCTGTTTGGGCTGCGCGGAGTCGACGATGGTGCCTGCGCCGACGATGATCTCGGGCACCTCGTCGGCGATCCGCTCGATGGCCGCGAGCGCAGCGGGGGTGCGCAGCGTCAGCTCGATGATCGGCAGTCCGCCGTGGACGAGTGCCTTGGCGATCGGAACCGCGTCCGCGGCGTCGTGCACGACGACCACTGGGATGACCGGCGCGATGTCGAGCAGCGATGTCGGTTCTTTCATGAAATGCTCCTGAAGACGCTGGCCCCTTCGTCGGCGGGCCCGACGGCCGCCCGCATACTGGCGAAGAGTTCGCGCCCGGTACCGACCCATTCGTCGGCTGACGGCGCCCGGCCCGTCGGGGCGCGGACGGTGAACTCGTCGTCGGGCACGTCGATGGTCAGCACACCGGCGTCGGCATCGAGGGTGATGACGTCGCCGTCCGCCACGCGGGCCAACGGACCGTCTGCGGCCGCTTCGGGGGTCAGATGGATTGCGGCGGGGACCTTTCCGGACGCACCGGACATGCGGCCATCGGTGACGAGCGCGACGCGGTGTCCGCGGTCCTGCAACACGCCGAGCGCAGGCGTGAGCTTGTGCAGTTCGGGCATACCAAGGCCCTGCGGTCCCTGGTAACGCAGCACCGCGATGAAGTCGCGCTCCAGCGAACCGGATTGGAACGCCTCGAGGAAGTGCTCCTGACCGTCGAACACCACGGCGGGGGCGGTGACGGACCGGTGGTTCGGATCGACCGCTGAGGTCTTGATCACGCTGGTGCCCAGGTTGCCGGTCAGGGTCTTCAGGCCACCGTCGGGCGCGAACGGGTCGTCCGCGGTCCGCAGCACCGTGGTGTCCAGACTGTCCCGGGCGCCGTCCACCCACCGCAGCCCGTCACCGTGGAGCCGTGGTTCGGATGTGTAGCGACGAAGCCCGTCGCCCGCGACCGTGCGCACGTCGTCGTGCATGAGGCCCGCGTCGAGCAGTGCGTTGATGACGAAGGCCATGCCGCCGGCGGCGTGGAAGTGGTTGACGTCGGCGCGGCCGTTGGGATAGACCCGGGCCAGCAGCGGCACGACAGCCGACAGGTCGGCGATGTCGTTCCAGGACAACGTGATCCCCGCGGCCCGCGCGATCGCTACGAGATGCATGGTGTGGTTGGTAGAGCCGCCAGTGGCCAGCAGCGCGACGCATCCGTTGACGACGGCGCTTTCGTCCACGAGCTCCCCTACGGGTGTGTAGCCCTCACCGAGCGCCGTGAGGGCGGTGACGCGGCGGCCCGCCTCGGCCGTCAACGCGTCCCGGAGCGGGGTGTCGGGATTGACCAGGCTGGCGCCGGGCAGGTGCAGCCCCATGGCCTCCATCAGCAGCTGGTTGGAGTTCGCGGTGCCGTAGAACGTGCATGTGCCGCTGCTGTGGTACGACGCGGCCTCGGCGTCGAGCAGCGCGTCGCGGCCGACCTTGCCCTCGGCGTGGAGCTGGCGGATGCGCGACTTCTCCGCATTGGGCAGTCCAGAAATCATCGGGCCGGCCGGCACGAAGATGGCGGGCAGATGGCCGAATCCCAGTGCACCGATCAGCATCCCGGGCACGATCTTGTCGCACACCCCGAGCAGCAGTGCCCCGTCGAACATGTCGTGGGACAAGCCGATCGCGGTCGCCATCGCGATCACGTCGCGGGAGAACAACGACAGCTGCATGCCGTCGCGGCCCTGGGTGATGCCGTCGCACATGGCAGGCACGCCGCCGGCGAACTGGGCGATGCCGCCCGCCTCGAGCACGGCCTGCTTGAGCCGCGCGGGGTAGGTCTCGAACGGCTTGTGCGCCGAGAGCATGTCGTTGTACGACGAAAGGATCGCGATGTTGGGCTTGACCATGCGCCGCAGCGCGCTCTTGTCGCGGGTGTCGGATGCGGCGAAGCCGTGCGCGAGGTTTGCGCACGCGAGTCTGCCACGGGCGGGCCCGGTTTCGGCCGCCGCCGCCAGCCGGTTCAGATAGGCGCTGCGCTGCTCGGCGCTGCGTTCGGCGATCCTCGCCGTCACGTCTGCGACCACCGGGTGCGTCATGCGGCTCCCTCGTGCCAGCGGCGGCCGTCGCGCTCGAGCAGGGTGGCGGCGTCGACGGGTCCGTCGGTGCCTGCCGGGTACAGCCGCGGCACCCGCGATGAGTTGTGCCATTGGCGCAGAATCGGTTCGGCCCAGGCCCAGGCCGCTTCTACCTCGTCGCGTCGCATGAACAACGTCGGATCGCCGCGCACGACGTCCATCAGCAGCCGTTCGTAGGCGTCCGGTGAGCGGCGCTGGAAAGCCTGTGTGTAGTTCAGCGCAAGCGATACCGGCCGCATCCGGATGCCGCCGGGCCCAGGCTCTTTCGCGGTCAGCTCCAGGCGCATCTCTTCGTCCGGCTGCAACGAGATCACCAGCCGGTTCGGCTCGGGGGCACCGTCGCTACCCGGAAACATGGGCAGCGGAACGGGTTTGAACTGGACGACGATCTCGGAGTACCGCCGCGACATCCGCTTCCCGGTGCGCAGATAGAACGGCACTCCTGCCCAACGCCAGTTCTTGATCTCGGCCTTGACCGCCACGAACGTTTCGGTGGTGCTGTCCGGGTTTTCCGCGTCGTGCCGGTAACGGTCGACGACGGCGCCGTCGGCAAGGCCGGGCCCGTACTGTCCGGTCACCGTGTGCCGCTTGATGTCGTCGGCCGACAGCGGCGCAAGCGCGTGGAGCACCTTGAGCTTCTCGTCGCGCACGGTTTCCCGGTCGATGTAGGCGGGCGGCTCCATCGCGACCAGGCATAGGACCTGCAGCAGATGGTTCTGCAGCATGTCGCGCAGCGCGCCGGACTTGTCGTAGTAGTCGCCGCGGGTGCCCACGCCGAGCGACTCCGCGGCGGTGATCTGCACGTGGTCGATCCAGCTGGAGTTCCACAGCGGTTCCAGCAGCGTGTTGGCGAACCGGGTGACGAGCAGATTCTGCACGCTTTCCTTGCCGAGGTAGTGGTCGATGCGGAAAATCTGCCGCTCCTCGAACACCGCACCCACGGCGTCGTTGATCGCCCGCGCCGACGCCAGGTCATGCCCGATCGGTTTCTCGAGCACCACCCGCGACGACGCCGTCACCAGGCCCTGCCTAGCGAGCGCGTCGCAGATCGGCCCGAACAGCGCGGGGGCGCAGGCCAGGTAGAAGACCCGGATGTCGACCTCCGAGGCGGCCAGCACGTCGGTGACGGCCACGTAGTCGCCGGATTCGGTCAGGTCGATGCTGACGAACCGCAGGCGCGCGAGGAAGCGGTCGACAATCTCGGAATCGAGCAGTTCGGCCGCAACGAATCGGCCCAGCTCAGCATGAATTTTGTGACGGTAGCCGGGCTCGTCGAGGCCGGCCCTGGCCACGGCGATGATTCTGGTGTCGGCGCTCAGCTGACCGTCCCGGTCACGCAGGTACAGCGCCGGCAACAGCTTGCGAACGGCGAGGTCGCCGGTGCCCCCGAAGATCACAAAGTCGCAGGGGTCCACCGCGGATGCGGTCGGCATCTGGTCCTCCTCGTGTCGGTGGGTAGGTCGTGGCCCACGCTAGAGGGACTTCGGACTCCACGCAAACCGACTTCAGTACTTGAAATACGAAAGTGATGGAGGTTACGCTGCCAACATGGCCCTTTCCAGGACATCAACGCCGACGTCCGCCGGAGACATCTATGCCCTGATCAGGGACCGGCGCGACATCACTCGCACTGAGATCGGCCAGCTCACGGGCCTGTCTCGCACCGCAGTGACGGCGCGGGTGGCCGCGCTCACCGCGCGGGGGCTGGTCATCGCGCGCGAACTCGCGCCGTCGACGGGCGGCCGCCCCGCGGCGTTCCTGACCTTCAATGCGGATGCTGGTGCCGTGTTGGCGGCGGCCATCGGCCGCAGCCGCACCCGGCTTGCGGTGTGCAACCTGGCCGGCGAAATTCTCGCGGCCACCGACATCGACCAGGAGCCGGGACTGGGCCCCGACGACCTGATGCCGGACGTGGTCAAGCGGTTCGACGCGCTGCTCGACGAGTCCGGCCATCGCGACCAGAAGATCTACGGTGTTGGCGTGAGTCTGCCCGGCACGGTCGACCGGGAACGCGGCTGCAGCCTGGACTCGCCGATCATGAGCGGCTGGGACGGCGTGCCGCTGCCCCCGTACTTCGCCGAATTGACCGATGCGCCGGTGATTCTCGACAACGACGCCAACGTGATCGCGCTCGCCGAGCGGCGTGGGGATCGGCAGGCCTTCGACGATCTGCTGGTGATCAAGGCGTCGACGGGTCTGGGTGCGGGCATCATCGCGGGCGGGTCGCTGCAGCGCGGGGCCGTGCAGGCGGCAGGCGAATTCGGCCACAACAAGACGCCCGCAGCAGCGGGTGTGCCGTGCCGCTGCGGCGACACCGGTTGCCTCGAGGCGATCGCAGGCGGTCGGGCGCTGGTCCGTGCGTTGCAAGCCGGCGGCCATGCCGTGGCGCACCTGCGCGACGTGGTAGAGCTGGCCAACAGCGGCGACCCCGACGCGCGCCGGATGATCCGCGACAGCGGCCGCCACGTCGGCGAAGTCCTTGCGGGCGCGATCAATCTGCTCAACCCCGCAGTGCTGGTGGTGGCAGGCGACATGGCGGGTGCGTATGACATCTTCGTAGCAGGTTTGCGAGAAACGTTGTACGGCAACGCAACCGCGTTGGCCACCCGTGTGCTGCAGGTGGTGCCGTCGACCTACGGCGACCGCTCCGGCGTCATCGGCAGCGCCGCGATGGTGCTCGACCATGTGCTGAGCCCGGCGTCGATCGACGCGTCGCTCACGCCGCGCCGCTAGGTATCGCGCACCAGCCGGCCAAGAATTACAGCTTCGCGATGACGTTCTCCGCGAACTTCTCCAGGTGCCGGATCTTGGTGTCCAGCGGCTCGGTGTCCTGACCCATGATGTACGGGAGCCGGAATCCGACGATGACGTCGGTGACGCCCTTGTCTTCGAGCCGCTTGATGCCATCCAGGGTGAACGCGTCGCCCGAGATGACGTGGATCTCGAAGGGGCCGGTTCGGCCCTCTTCTTCGCGGATCTGGTTGAGCCGCTTTATCAATCGGTCGAGCTCCTCGGACTGGCCGCCGCCGTGCATCCAGCCGTCGCAGCGGGCTGCGCGTTTGAGTGCCGCCTCGGCGTGGCCGCCGACCAGGATCGGGATCGGCTTGGTTGGCGCGGGAGTCATTTTCGTCTTGGGGATGTCATAGAACTCGCCATGGAACTCGAAGTACTCGCCGGACGTCAGCCCCCTGATGATCTCGATGCACTCGTCCATTCGCTTGCCGCGCTTCGCGAACGGGACGCCCATGAGTTCGTAGTCCTCGGGCCACGGGCTGGTGCCCACACCGAGACCGAGCCGGTTGTCGAAGAGAGCGTTGACCGAGCCGGCCTGCTTGGCGACCAGCGCCGGCGGGCGGATCGGCAGCTTGAGGACGAAGAAGTTGAATTTCAGCGTCGTTGTGACCGCGCACAGCGCGCCTGCCATCACGAACGCCTCGATGAACGACTTGCCGTCCAGGAACTCCCGGCTGCCGTCCGGCGTGTACGGGTACTTCGAGTCGGACTCGTACGGGTAGGCGACGCTGTCGGGAATCGTCATGGCGTGATAACCCGCGGCCTCGGCCGCCTGGGCCAGCGGGATGTAGTAGGTCGGATCGGTCATCGCTTCTGCAAAGGTGAACCGCACCCCGCAATACTAGAACGTGTTCTAGTGCGACAGTTGGGCCTGCCGAGCGCCGTCAGTGGCGAGAGTCCGAACTAGCGGCATCATGGCGTAGGTGCGCACCTGGCTGACCCGCAATGTCTGGGTACTCTCCGCCGTCTCGTTCCTTCAGGACACCGCCAGTGAGCTGCTGTATCCACTGCTACCCATCTACCTGACCACGGTGCTTGGCGCCCCGGCGGCGGTGGTCGGCGCCGTGGAGGGCGCGGCGGAGGGCGCGGCGTCGCTGACGAAGCTGGCGTCGGGGCCCCTGGGTGATCGCTTCGCGCGACGGCCGTTGATCGCGACGGGCTACGGCATGGCGGCGTTGGGCAAGGTGATTATCGCGGCGGCCACGGGCTGGCCCGGGGTGCTGGCGGGCCGTGTGGTCGACCGCCTCGGCAAGGGAATACGCGGCGCACCGCGCGACGCGCTGCTGGTCGTCGACATCGACGATGCCGCACGGGGACGAGTGTTCGGATTCCACCGCACGATGGACACGTTGGGTGCCGTCGTTGGCCCGCTGCTGGGGTTGGCTGGATACGAACTGCTCGACCATCAGATCGCGCCGCTGCTGTGGGTGGCCGTCGTGCCCGCCGTTTTGAGCGTTGGGCTGGTGTTCCTGGTTCGCGAGAGCCGCCGGGTGCGGCCACACGCCGGCCGGAAAGCGATCTTCGCTCGTGTCGGGGAGCTCCCGCGCCCCTACTGGCGCGTGACGGTCGCTCTCGTGGCGTTCGGTGTGGTGAACTTTCCCGACGCCCTTCTGTTGTTGCGGCTCAACGAGATCGGCTTCTCAGTTGTCGAGGTGATACTGGCCTACGTCACGTACAACGTGGTGTACGCGGTGTCGAGCTATCCCGCCGGGCTGCTGGCCGACCGCATCCCTCGCCCCGCCGTGTTCGGGATCGGCATGGTGTTCTTCGCGATCGGCTACGTGGGTCTGGGAGTGACGACCAATGCTGTCGCGGCGTGGCTACTCATCGGTGTGTATGGCCTGTTCACCGGATGCACGGACGGTGTTGGTAAGGCGTGGATCTCGTCGCTGGTTGGCGCGGACCAGCAGGCCAGCGCGCAGGGAATCTTGCAGGGCGCGAGCGGTTTCGCGGTGCTGACGGCAGGGTTGTGGGCCGGGTTCCTGTGGGGTGCCGACGGCAGGCTGCCGCTGTTGATATCCGGCGTCGTCGGCGGGGTGTTCGCGTTGGCGCTGCTCGCAGTGTCGGCCTACGACAGGACCGGCACGTCGAATTCGACATCGTCGAGCGCGAAGGGCGGCTCGCCGACGCCGACCACCGAGTAGGTGCCCCACGGCGTGCGCTCGGCGATGCGGGCCTCGGCGGTGCGTTCGCCGACCGCCAGCCTCACCCGCTGCGGCGGAACATCGTCGGGCAGTGCGTCGAAAACCGTTCCCTGCCAGTGGTAGCGGCCG
>JAVRPG010000616.1:0-6315 GCA_032162325.1 Mycobacterium sp.
CCAAGGGCGGGCCAACGGTCATACGAGAATCGTTGGGCTGGTTTGGCACTCACCTTTCAGACAGCCCCAGAATGGCGCGCGAACCGATGCGCATCCACGACAACGGGCACGGATGGAAGGACCTGCCCGACTGGCCGCCCGCGATGCCCGAACGGGCGCTCTACCTGCAGCCGACCGGCCGCCTCGGCGACGCGGTGCCGCCGGACACGGCGCCGGCGTCGAGATTCACCTACAACCCCGCCGACCCCACGCCCACGGTGGGCGGCCGGCTGCTGTCACCGGAGGGCGGATACCGCAACGACACTCGGCTGGCCGAGCGCGCGGACGTGCTGACGTTCACCGGTGCTCCCCTGCCCGCGGATCTCTACGTCGTCGGAACGCCGGTGCTGCAACTGTCGCACTCCTGCGACAACCGCCACAATGACCTCTTCGTCCGGATCAGCGAGGTGGATGGGCGGGGCCGTTCCCGCAACGTGAGCGACGGATATCTCTGCGCGACACCGGATTCGCGCAACGTGCGAATTGATCTGGACGCGGTGGCACACCGCTTCCCGGCCGGGTCGCGCATCCGCGTGCTGATCGCCGGTGGATCGCATCCGCGGTTCGCGCGCAATCTCGGCACAGGAGAACCATTGATCAGCGGGCGGCAGCTCGCGTCGGCCACGCACACCGTGCACCTCGGCGATGGCGGCACCTCGTGGCTCGTGCTGCCCGCGGGGCCGCGTCTCCCCTAGCCGACTGCGCTGCGCACGCTCTCGGCGATCTCCAGCAGTGCCGCGTCGGCGTGTACCGGGTCCGCCCAGTCGGGCTGCACGGCCAGCGGAACCCAGCTCTTGCAGCCCGCGTACTCGGGTGTGCGAACTAGCCGCCGCGGCTCGACCAGCGGGCTGGCCTGTACCACCAGCACGGTGAGCCGGTGCTTGGGCCGGAAGTCGAGCCGGTCGGCCCGAACCGACTCGGCGGTCCAAATGTGCAGGGACTCAATCTCGTTGAGGGCCGCGGGGCGGTTAACCTCAATGGCAGCAGCCACTTTGGCGCCGGCGCGGACAACCACCGCATCGTCGGTGCTGTCGGCGGCCGCCGGGTCGAGCAGGTCACGATGTTCAGGTCGCACCCGCTCGGCGTGGCTGTGTGCGACGGTCGGGAACAGCAGGAAGCGCGATGCCGTTAAAGCGAACCGCTTCTCGTGAATGCCTCCCTTGCGCAGCAGCACGGTCTGCCGACCGTCGAGCATCGCGTGCACCGCCGCGCTCCACTCCTTGAGCGCGGGCTGGGTGAGGGTGGAGGTCATGCTGTGTCTGATGTCGCCGGCTACCCGGCTCCGGCATTGAGCCGCGCCCGAACTTCGGGCCTCCGCAGCGGCGGGACAGTCTTGGGCGGTTGCCGACGCGGCTGCAGGCCGGCCAGCAGCCGGGTGGTGACTTCGGTGACTTCGGCGACCGCGGTTTCGAAGGCCTCGGCGTTGGCGGCTGCCGGCCGGGTGATACCGCTGACCTTGCGAACGTACTGGCGCGCGGCCGCCTCGATCTCGTCGGCGGTCGCCGCCGGTTCCAGGCCGCGCAGCTCGGTGATGTTTCGGCACATACCCCCACGATAGATTGGTGCGATGACCGACGACGACGTCCTGCTCATCGACACGCAAGACCAGGTACGCACGCTGACGCTGAACCGGCCGCAGGCCCGCAACGCGCTGTCGTCGGCCTTGCGCACGCAGTTCTTCGGCGCCCTGCGCGATGCGGAAGCCGACGACTCGGTCGACGTCGTCATCCTCACCGGCGCCGATCCGGTGTTCTGCGCCGGGCTGGATCTCAAGGAACTCGGCGACTCGGCCCAGCTGCCGGACATCTCGCCGCAGTGGCCGCCGATGACCAAGCCGGTGATCGGCGCGATCAACGGCGCGGCCGTGACGGGCGGGCTGGAACTCGCGCTGTACTGCGACATCCTGATCGCCTCCGAGCAGGCCCGCTTCGCCGACACGCACGCCCGCGTCGGGTTGCTGCCCACCTGGGGTCTTTCGGTGCGCCTGCCGCAGAAGGTCGGCGTCGGCATGGCTCGCCGGATGAGCCTGACCGGTGACTATCTGTCGGCCGCCGATGCGCTGCGGGCCGGGCTGGTCACCGAGGTGGTGCCGCACGACGAGTTGCTGCCGACGGCGCGGCGGGTCGCGGCGTCGATCGTGGGCAACAACCAGAACGCGGTCCGAGCGCTGCTGGCGTCGTATCACCGCATCGACGCGGCGCAGACCGACGCCGGGCTGTGGATCGAAGCGATGTCAGCGAAGCAGTGGATGAGCACCGCCACCGGCGACGACATCGCCGCCAACCGCGATGCGGTGCTGCAACGGGGCCGCGCACAAGTGCGCTGAACCTTCGTACGCTGCCATCGTGAACAAAGCGCACGAGGCATGCGGCAGCGACGAATGGCGGCAGGCGATACGAGAAGTCATCCTGCCCTGGGCGTTGGGCGGGACCGATCTGGGTGACAACGTGCTCGAGGTCGGACCCGGTTACGGCGCGACGACCGATGTGCTGAGTCAGTCGGTACCGCGGCTCACGTCGGTCGAGATCGACGACGAACTCGCGGCCATATTGACGGACCGATTCGCGGACGTGCCGTCGGTGCAGATCGTGCACGGCGACGCGACATCGCTTTCCTACGCCGACAGCAGCTTCTCCGGCGCGGCGTGCTTCACGATGCTGCATCACGTCGCCACGGACGACCTTCAGGACCGGCTCTTCGCGGAGATCGCCCGGGTACTGCGGCCCGGCGCCCCGCTGGTCGCCAGCGACAGCCTGGCCAGCGACGAACTGGAGGCCCACCACGAGGGCGACACCTACAACCCCGTCGACCCCTCGTCGTTGCCGTCAAGGCTGGCCGCCGCCGGCTTCGATCGCGTCGAGGTGCGCACCAACCCGCCACCGCCGCCACCGCCCCCGGCGTGGCCGGATTGGTTGCCGCCGTTGCCCCCATGGCCGCCGCAGCCGCACCACCTCCGCCCGGTGGCGGTTCTGCGCCGCGCTTTCTCATCGATCCGCCGCCTTCACCGCCGCCGGGCAGCTCGGTGCGACCCTAGACCGTGCCCGGCACCAGCCAGTGGCCGGAGAAGGCGCGCCAACCGACGAACGCCAGCCGCAGCACCATGAACGCGCTCAGCCCCGACCAGATGCCGAGCAGACCCCAGCCGAACACCAGTGACAGCCAGATCAAAGGCAGGAATCCGACCAGCGCGCTGATCAGCGTGGCATTGCGCATGAACTTCGCGTCACCGGCACCGAGGAGCACCCCGTCGAGCGCGAAAACGATTCCGGCGACGGGTAATTGGGCCACCATGAACCACCATGGCACACCGATCGCGTCGAGCACCTCGCGGTCGTCCGTGAATACGCTCGGGAACACCGATGAGCCAACGGCGAAAATGCCGGCCAGCACTGCGGCGGCCACCGTCGAGAAGATGGTCACCCGCCACGCCACCGACCTGGCGTGCGCCAGCTGCCCGGCACCTAACGCCGCCCCAACCAGTGACTGCGCGGCGATGGCCAGCGAATCAAGCACCAGCGCAAGGAAATTCCACAACTGCAGCACCACCTGGTGTGCCGCAACGGCGGCAGCGCCGAACCGGGCGGCGACGGCGCCTGCCGACACGAAGCAAGCCTGAAACGCCATCGTGCGCAGCAACAGGTCGCGACCCATGACGACCTGGGCGCGCAGCACCGCCGGCTGGATCCGCAGTGGTACCCGCTCGACGAGCAGCGACCACAGAAACAGCAGTGCGGCCAGCCACTGACCGACCACGTTGGCCACCGCCGAGCCCTCCAGCTCCAGCCTGGGCATGCCGAGCCAGCCGTACACCAGCAGCGGGCACAGCACCGCCGATACCGCGAACCCCGCGACGACGTAGCGCAGCGGCCGGCCGGTGTCCTGCACGCCACGCATCCAGCCGTTTCCCGCCGCCGAGACCAGAATCGCAGGCACGCCGACGATCGCGATGCGCACCCACGGCAAGGCCGCTCCGGCGATCTCTCCCCCGGCCGCCAACGCCGACACCAGCGGCACCGCGACGATCTCGAACACGACGACGATCAGTGCGCCCAAGCCCAGCGCCAGCCAGGTGGCCTGCACCCCCTCGCCGACGGCCGACTGGCGGTCGCCGGCTCCGAAGCGGCGGGCCGAGCGTGCTGTGGTGCCGTAGGACAGGAAGGTCATCTGCGAACTGAGCGTGCTCAGAATCAGCCCGCCGATGGCCAGCGCGGCCAGCGGCAGTACGCCCAACCGTCCGACGACCGCGATGTCGAACAGCAGATAGATCGGTTCGGCGGCGAGCACGCCGAGCGCCGGAAAGGCCAATGCGGCGATGCCCCTGCCGCTGGCCGGGGCGACCGGCAGATCTCCCGCCGGCTCAGCCAAGAGCGGTATACAGCGCCTGCACGACGTCGTCGGCGGATCCGGTCGCGGAGTACCCGGCGGCCAAGCGGTGCCCGCCTCCGCCGAAGGCGCTGGCAACCGTGGCGAGGTCGAAGGACTTCGAGCGCATCGACACCGACCAGTGCGCGGGCTCGATCTCCTTGAGCACCGCGGCGACCTCGGCCTGCTGGGTGGTACGCACGATGTCGACGATGCTCTCGACTTCCTCGGGACGCGCGTTGGCCCATTCCTGGTGTCCGACAACGGCATACACCAGACCACGACCATCGGCGGCGTCGGGTAGAAGTTGCGCCGACGACAGCACGCGCGACAGCATTGTCAGCCATGCGAACGGATGGGTGTCGAGCAGGGTGCGGCTGATCGACGCGTTGTCAACGCCGAGCTCAAGGAGCCGGGCCGCCAGCCGGTGCGCGCGGGCGCTGGCCCACCGGAACGAGCCGGTGTCGGTGGTCAGCCCGGCGTACAGGCAGTGCGCCACACCGACGTCGATACGTTTGCCCCAGGTGTCGAGCACCTCGGCGACCAGCATCGTGGTGGAGTCGGCCGATGGATCGACGTAATTAGCTGTGCCGAACAGCTGGTTGGAGGCGTGGTGGTCGATCACCAGTACCTCGTGGCCGGGGTCGGCGAGCTCACGCAGCGCGCCGAGCCGGTTGATGCTCGGAATGTCGACGGTGACGACCAGATCGGCGTCTCGGCGTATCGCCTTCGGACCCACCAGCAGGTGACCACCCGGCAGCGACTGCAGGGATTCGGGCAGGTCGGCGGGCGCGGCGAAACTCACGTCGACCGCCTTGCCTGCGTGGTCGAGCACCAGCGCCAGCGCCAGACCTGCGCCAATGGTGTCGGCGTCGGGATAGACGTGGCAGACGACACTGACGGTTGCGGCCGCGTCCAGCAGGTCGGCCGCCTGGCGCGCATCGACGCGCAGGCCCTCGATGGGAGGAGCGTCAGTCATCTTGTCGATTGCGGTCACCGGTGTCCTCAGCGTCAAGCCCATTGTCTAGGTCCCCGCCCGAACCCTCAGCCCCGCCCCTACGGTACGGGTCTTCCTCGCCCGCGTGCTTGGCACCCTGCCGAACTCTTGCCAAATCCTCATCTGCGGCCCGTGCCCGAGCCAGCAGATCCGCCATGCGGTGTGCAGTGTCGGGGACGGTGTCGCGTTCGAACGCCAGGGTCGGGGTGAACCGCACGCCGAGCGCGGCGCCCACTTTCGTACGCAGCACGCCCTTGGCCTTTTCCAGCCCCGCCGCCGCACCTGCATAGTCCGGCTCGTCCTCGAGACTGCTACCGAACACCGTGTAGTAGAGCGTGGCGTCGTGCAGGTCCCCGGTGACCTTGGCGTCGGTGATCGTCACACCGGTAAGCCGCGGATCCTTGATCTCGTACTCGATCGCTGAGGCGACGATGGTGGAGATGCGCTTGGCCAGCCGGCGTGCTCGTGCCGGATCAGGCACGTGCTTTCTCTACCAGCTCGTAGGTCTCGATGACGTCGCCCTCCTTGATGTCGGAATACGACAGCGTCAGACCACACTCGTAGCCGTCGCGCACCTCGGTGACGTCGTCTTTCTCCCGGCGCAACGACTGCACCGTCATGGTCTCCGCGACCACGACGTTGTCGCGCAGCAGCCGTGCCTTCGAGTTGCGCCGGATGACGCCCGAAGTGACCAGGCAGCCGGCGATGTTGCCGACCTTCGACGACCGGAAGATCGCCCGGATCTCGGCGCGGCCGAGTTCCTTCTCCTCGTAGATCGGCTTGAGCATGCCCTTGAGCGCGCTCTCGATCTCGTCGATGGCCTGGTAGATCACCGAGTAGTAGCGGATCTCCACACCCTCGCGGTTGGCCAGCTCGGTGGCCTTGCCCTCGGCGCGGACGTTGAACCCGATGATGAT
>JAVRPG010000617.1:0-6124 GCA_032162325.1 Mycobacterium sp.
CCGATGCTGGCGGGCTGCACGCCCGTCGGTGCCGGGGTTGATGAGACGCTGGGCTTGATCGACTTCGAGCTGAAGAGGCTCGGGTATGTGACGGTGATGCCGCTGGGTGTGGAGCTGCGCGGCGTCCGGGTGTCGGGAGGGACGGCGCTGGAGCGGGCGCAGTCTGCGTTGGCTGCGCACAGTGGGTCGGAATCGGAGGAGGGATCGTCGGCATTCGAGGAACCTGAACCGGCGGAGTCGATTTCGGGTCTGCTGGTGAGCCGGGATCATTCGGTGCGGACGCCGACGTCCGATCATCTGCCGGGGTTGTCGGCGCTACTGCGGGTGAGCCGGGACGTGGGTGCGGTGCTGTTGGGCGGAGCGCCGTCACGTGAGGGCGTGGATACGTCGTGGGGCGCGGCGGCGCGGCAGTCGGCGGCCGATCAACTGCGGAAGGTCGCCTCGCGCGTGCAGTTGCCCGCAGAGGTGGTGGCGCGGCTGCGGGAGGCATCTCGAATGCTGGGCGTCGAGATCGTTTCGGAGTCAATGTGTCTGGAAGCCAACGACATCGGCTCGGTCTTGACACCGGGCGTTCGGATTTGTTTCACCGGGACGGCGCAGGACAGTACCGGACAGATCGTGGAGCGCTGGGAGATGGAGCAGCTGGCGGAGGCGGCCGGGTTGACGCCGGTGAAGACGGTGACGAAGACACGCTGCGAGGTGCTGGTGACAGCAGAGGCGGGCACGCAGTCGGGAAAGGCGCGCAAGGCGCAGGAGTACGGCAAGCCGGTGTTCACGGCCGATGAATTCCTGGAATGGGCGGCGAAGGTCTCTGCACGCCGTTGAGGACGCGGGCCACTGGCGCGATTTCTCGGATCGTGCAGCAGAATTGCCCCATACTCGTTCGCACAAGTTGACTGGTTCCATGGAGGTTCCCGTGATCCGGAGTTCCGATGGCAACGCGGACTGCCCGTGGTCGCCGCGGGAGGCCGAGTTGCTCGCGGTGACGCTCGACCTGCTCCAGGAACACGGTTACGACCGGTTGACCCTCGACGCGGTGGCCACAACGGCACACGCCAGCAAGGCCACGCTCTATCGACGGTGGCCGACCAAGGCCGAACTGGTGATGGCGGCGTTCGTCGAGGGCACCCGGCAGGTCGCGGTCGACCCCGACACCGGCGCGTTACGCGGCGATCTGCTGCGACTCGCGGAATCAATCTGCGCTCACATCAGCGCGCATGCAGGCACCATTCGAGCGGTGCTCGTGGAAGTTTCCCGAAGCCCCGAGCTCGACGCCATGATGCAGGAGCAATTCCTCGAACAGCGCAAAGCGCTCATGGCACACGTCCTTGCTCAGGCCGTCGACCGCGGCGAGATCGAGGCCTCCGCCATCACCGAGGACCTCTGGGACGTGTTGCCCGGCTACCTCATCTACCGCTCCGTCCTCACTGGTCGAGCCCCATCAAGCCGTACCGTGCAAGACCTCGTCGACAACGTGCTCATCCCCAGCCTCACCCGTCACAACGCCCGGAGGTCATGAGCACTTAGCGAACACCGGTGCGGCTTGTGGGGTCCAGTCCCGTACCGTACTGTCAACCTGGTTGATATCTCCTGAAGAGGTGTCGTACCGTCCGTCAACGAGTCACCGCTCGTCGAAAGGGTCACGGATGCAGCGGTTTTCGATCGGAAGCCGATTGATGCGACGGTGGATGCTTCTGGTGGCGGTGCTCGTCGTCGCGGTGGCGGGTTTCGCGGTGTACCGGCTGAACGGCATCTTCGGCTCGCAAGATGTCGTGTCCACCCCTAGCGGGGCCGCGAATGAAATCGTTCCGTTCAACCCGAAGCGCGTCGTCATGGAGGTGTTCGGCGCCCCGGGCACGGTCGCGACGATCACCTACCTGGACGTGAACGCCCAACCGCAGCGGGTCGACGACGTGATGCTGCCGTGGGCCTACGACACGACCACCACCCAACCGGCCGTCTTCGTCAACGTCTCCGCCCAGGGCGACACCCACTCCATCGGCTGCCGGATCAAGATCGACGACGTCGTCAAGGACGAGAGAACGGTCAATACGTTGAACGCCTTCACTTACTGCCTGGACAAGTCCGGATGAGCAACCACCTCGCCGAACGCCCAACGACGACGGACCGCGCCGCCACGTGGATTCGTCGGCTCTGCGTGCCGATCGTGTTGTTCTGGGTGGCCGTCGCCGCCCTGACGAACGTGCTGGTGCCGCAGCTCGAGGCGGTCGGTGAAGAACACAACGTGGCGTTGAGCTCTCCCGATTCGCCCTCGCTGCAGGCGTTTCAGCGCATCGGCAAGGTGTTCCACGAGTTCGACTCCGACAGTGCCGCGATGGTGGTGCTCGAGGGCGACCAGCCCCTCGGCGCCGACGCGCACCGCTACTACGACGAGCTGGTCAAGCGGTTCAACGCGGACACCAAGCACGTCCAGCACGTGCAGGACTTCTGGGGCGATCCGCTCACCGCCGCAGGCTCGCAGAGCTCGGACGGGAAGGCCGCGTACGTCCAGGTGTTCCTCGCCGGCAACCAGGGCGAGGCGTTGTCGCTGGAGTCGGTCGCCGCGCTGCGCGACATCATCGCCAAGACGCCGGCGCCACCGGGTGTTCACGCCTACGTCGCCGGCTCGGCAGCCCAGATCGCCGATCAGTTCGCGGTGGGCAACGAGAGCACCGTGACGGTCACCCTTCTGACCGTCGGGGTGATCGCGGTGATGTTGCTCATCGTCTATCGCTCGCCGGTCACCATGATCTTGGCGCTCGTCACGGTGCTCATCGAGATGTCAGCGGCCCGCGGGATCGTCTCGTTCCTGGCGAACGCCGGGGTCATCGGCCTGTCGACGTATTCGACGAACATCCTCACGCTGCTTGTCATCGCCGCCGGTACCGACTACGTCATCTTCCTGCTCGGCCGCTATCACGAGGGACGCAACGACGGCGACGACCGCGAGGCCGCCTTCTACGACATGTATCGCGGGACGTCGCACGTGATACTCGGCTCCGGGCTGACCATCGCCGGCGCGGTGGCCTGCCTCTACTTCACCCGGTTGCCGTACTTCCAGAGCCTGGGTATCCCGGCCGCCATTGGTGTGCTCGTGTCACTGGTCGCCTCGCTGACCCTGGCGCCCGCCGTGCTGGTGATCGGCAGCCGCTTCGGACTGCTGGAGCCCAAGCGCAAGACGGCCAAGCGGGGCTGGCGGCGGATCGGGACGGCGATCGTTCGATGGCCTGGGCCGATCCTGATCGCCACGCTGGCGCTCGCCTTGGTCGGACTGGCGTCGCTGTCCGGCTACAAGGTGAGTTACGACATCAGCCCGTACATGCCGGCCAGTGCCCCGTCCAATGTGGGATACGCCGCCGCAGAGCGTCACTTCTCCAAGGCGCGGCTGAATCCCGAACTGCTGATGATCGAAGCCGACCACGATCTACGGAATCCCACCGACATGATCCTGTTAGAGCGGGTGGCCAAGGCCGTCTTCCACACCGACGGCATCGCGCAGGTTCAATCGATCACGCGGCCTCTGGGCACCCCGCTCGACCACACGTCGATCCCGTTCCAGATCAGCACGCAGAGCGCCGCGCAGATCAACAACCTGCCCTACCAGCAGGACCGCGCCGCGGACCTGCTCAAGCAGGTCGGCGTCATCAACGACTCGATCGACGTCCTGCGGCAGCAATATGCGCTGCAGCAGCAGTCCAGCGCTGTGACGCACGAACAGAGCCAGGCATTCCAAGAAACGGTGGCCACGACTCAGGACCTGCGCGACAAGATCGCCAACTTCGACGACTTCTTCCGGCCGCTGCGCAACTACTTCTACTGGGAGCCACATTGTTTCGACATCCCGGTCTGCTGGGCGCTGCGATCCCTCTTCGACGCACTCGACGGCATCAACGCGCTGACCGACCAATTGGCCAACGTCTCGGGGAGCATCGCCAAACTAGATGAGCTGCAGCCGAAGCTTCTCGCGCTGATTCCGCCTCAAATCCAAAATCAGCAGACCAACCGCGACCTGACGATGACGAACTACGCCACCACGGCGGGCATTTACGACCAGACGGCGGCGGCGCTGCAGAACTCCACCCAACTGGGCGCCGCGTACGACGCGTCGAAGACCGACGACTCCTTCTACCTACCGCCGGAGGCTTTCAGCAACCCAGAATTCCTGCGGGGGCTGAAGCTGTTCCTGTCGCCGGACGGCAAGGCTGCGCGCATGATCATCACCCATGACGTCGATCCCGCGACGCCCGAGGGCATTTCGCACATCGACGCGATGCGGCACGCGGCGCAGGAGTCCGTCAAGGGTACGCCGTTGGCAGGGTCGAAGATCTATATCGGCGGTACGGCGTCCACCTACAAGGACATCGCGGACATGGCACACTACGACCTGATCATCGCCGGCATCGCCGCGCTCAGCCTCATCATGCTGATCATGATGTTCATCACGCGGAGCCTCGTCGCCGCGCTCGTCATCGTGGGCACCGTGGCGCTCTCGTTGGGCGCCTCGTTCGGCGTGTCGGTGTTGGTCTGGCAGCACCTCATGGGCGTCGACTTGTATTGGGTGATATTGCCTTTGGCCGTCATCCTGCTGCTCGCTGTGGGGTCGGACTACAACCTGCTGTTGGTCTCCCGGTTCAAGGAGGAGATCCCTGCCGGCATCAACACCGGCATCATCCGGTCCATGGCGGGCAGCGGCTCGGTGGTGACCGCTGCGGGACTGGTGTTCGCCTTCACCATGGCGTCGTTCATCGTCAGCGACCTGCTGGTGCTCGGCCAGATCGGAACGACGATCGCCCTCGGCCTGATGTTCGACACGCTGATCGTCCGATCGTTCATGACACCGTCCATCGCCGCGTTGCTCGGACGGTGGTTCTGGTGGCCTGTGCGGGTGCGCCAGCGGCCGATTCCCGTGAAGTTCGGCGACGAGGACACGCGTCAGCTGTCGCTGTTCTAGTCGGACGGGTGCGGCACCGACAACTTGAGCTCTTCACCGGACCACTTGCCGTTCTGGGCGCGTCATCATATGTTGACGCGCCACAACAGCACGATCCCGGATATTGCCGGCCCCTCAACCGGCGCTTGCGCATTCTGCAGGCACCTACCGCGTGAGCGCGGATGCAATACCCGTATGCCCGAAATCGTCGCCCTTCCATAACAGCGGCTCGCGTGTGTCGAGGGCCAGCGCGTATGAGAGACAGTCGCCGAAGTTCAGTCCAGCACGATGGCCGCTGCCTCTGCCGAAGTCTGCGTAGGCCTGACGAGCCAGCCGGGTGTGGTGCTCGGTCACCGGCTCGATCACGAACTCCGCTTCCGCAAGTAGCTCGTCCAGGCTTCTGCTGATGACCGGATCTCGCTGGTGATCCAGAACGATCCCGCACTCGAGGTAGCTCGCAGCCGACAGTCGTCGCGCGCTTGCTTCGGCGATCGCGTGAGCGTAGATCGCCGCGTCATCCTCGGCAGCTAGGATCGCGATTACGGCCGACGTATCGACGATCACGATGGCAGCCCCCGGTCGTCGTAGAGCAGGGCGCCATGATCTAGCGCTTTGACGTCGGCGCTCATGCGGCTTGCGCTCTTGTGGCCGATGGCCAGGAGCCGGGCGGCAAGTTCGTCCTTTTCCAACCTGGCCAGCCGCTCACGCACGGCCGTCGCCACCGCCTGAGCTTGGGATTCTCCGGTGATCAGAGTGATTCGCTTGACTGCCTCATGGACCGAGTCGTCTTTGATGTTCAGAGCCATTGGTACCTTTCTACCTAGCGGATGGTACCACTGACCAGAGCGGCTACGCGGATTCAGCGTCGACGGAACGCACCAGGTCGCACGCGCTGAGGAAGCGAGACCACTCAGCCTCGGTTGGGCGTACGCCACAGTCGCCCAGGGCATCGGGACTGACCACGAACCCGGGTGCGACAGGCGCCAGCAGCCCCGCAAGTTTGGCGATTTGCCCGGCCGGGCTGTCTTCGAAGCTCTCGAATACCCGCTCGCGAATCCGCGTCTCAACGCTGTCGATGCCCGCGACCACGTCCAGTTCGGGAACGCGGAGAGCGCCGTCGCATCGCCTGACGTGCTCCTCGAAGCGGTCGTCCCACACCTCGGTCTGCCACCCGGGCCACAGCTCGGGTAGAGC
>JAVRPG010000618.1:0-10621 GCA_032162325.1 Mycobacterium sp.
CTGCCGACGATGCGGGTGATGGGATCCCATGCCATCTCCACCAATTGGCCGGGATCCCGCTTCACATGTGACGGCTCGGGGATGATCGTTGTCATCGAACTGTTCTCTTTCGTCTAGTGAGCAGCGCCGCAAGACTTTCCGGCGATTCAAAACGCACGTGCAGCGGCCCGGCAGGGCCCGCACCTACCAGGTGCGGGTCGCTCCGGTCTCGAGTTTCGTGCCGGGATGCCGCCACTTTGGTTCTTTGTCCACCGTGCGACCTGTGATGTGCCGAAGGTTGCGGATGACCGAGCCGTACAGACCCGACGCCGTCGTGGAAACCTTGCCACCCGGGGGCTCGTCCATGAACGGCATGAACTTGTCCGGGAAGCCGGGCATCGTGCATCCGATGCAGATGCCGCCGACGTTCGGGCAGCCGCCGATGCCGTTGATCCAGCCCCGCTTGGGGACGTTGCACTTGACGACCGGGCCCCAACAGCCCAGCTTCACAATGCATTTCGGCGAACCGTATTCGGTGGCGAAGTCGCCCTGCTCGTAGTAGCCGGCGCGGTCACAACCCTCGTGCACGGTGCTGCCGAACAGCCACTTCGGTCGAAGCGCGTCGTCCAGCGGAATCATCGGTGCCTGGCCGGTCGCCATGTAGAGCAGGTAGGTCAGTGTCTCGGCCATGTTGTCGGGATGGGCCGGGCAGCCGGGTACGCAGACGATCGGGATGCCGGCCTTGCTCTTCCAATCCCATCCGAGATAGTCGGGCACACCCATCGCACCAGTCGGGTTGCCGGCCATGGCATGGATACCGCCGTACGTGGCGCAGGTCCCGACCGCGACGACGGCGGTGGCTTTCGGTGTCAACCGGTCCAGCCATTCGCTTGTCGTCATTGGCTGACCGGTCGCGGGGTCGTTGCCGAACCCGCACCAATAGCCTTCGTCCTTGAGCGCCTCGTTGGGAATGGACCCCTCGACGACAAGGACGAACGGATCCAACTCGCCGCGTTCGGCCTTGAAGAACCACTCCAGGAAATCGTCGGCGCCCCCGGTGGGGCCGCACTCGAAATCGATCAGGGGCCAGTGGACGGCGATCTTTGGCAGACCAGGGAGGGCGCCAAGCGCAATCTCCTCGATGCTGGGTTGGGTGGCCGCAGTCAACGCCACCGAATCCCCGTCACAACTCAATCCCGCGTTGATCCACAGAACGTGGATCAACGCCTCTTCCGCTTTGACTGCTGCTTCGCTTGGCATGCGTCACAGCTTTCTGGGGACCGGGCTGGGGCCCCCATAGCAAGGATTGTGCATGCGCCCACTTTCTGGAGCGCCAGTCCTGGGTTTACTCCCGAGCGAATGTCTTGTCAACGGGTCGTTGGGACATATCGCCGTTTGCCCGAAGTTCGATCCAGTCCAGCCACGCCGGGGTACCATCGCCCGTCGTAGCGGACAGCGGCAAAATCTCCGCCGTGGGATTGATCGACTTGACAAAGTTTCTGAACTTTTCAAGATCAAAATCCACGTAGGGCAATAGATCGATCTTGTTCAACACAACCAAGCCGGCCGCAGCAAACATGTGGGGGTACTTGAGCGGCTTGTCGGCGCCCTCGGTGACAGAGATGACCACGAGTTTGCTGTGCTCGCCGAGGTCGAACATGGCCGGGCAGACCAGGTTGCCGACGTTTTCGATGAACAGCAGTGACTGCGGCTGCGGGTTGAGCGTTTCGAGCGCACGGCGGATCATCTCGGCGTCGAGATGGCAACCTGCCCCGGTGTTGACCTGTACCGCTGCGGCACCCGCCGCGCGGATGCGTTCGGCGTCGAGCAGTGTTTCTTGATCGCCTTCGATCACGCTGATAGTCCGGTGGCTTGCCAGCCTGCCGATCGTTCGCTCGAGCAGGGTCGTCTTCCCGGCGCCCGGCGAGCTGGTGATGTTCAACGCCAGGATGTTGCGCTTTGCCAGCCATGCGCGATTCCCCTCGGCGATGAGATCGTTCTTCGCCAGAACCTTCTGCTCGAGGGAGATCGTTTCGGTATGCACATGGGCGTGGTCGTGGGGGTGCTCGTGGTCATGCGGATGATCGTGGTGATGGTCGTGGTGGCCGTCGCCGGCCAGGGTGATCACCGCTGAATCGTCGCCGCAGCCGCACGTTGCACACATGGTCAGCTCACTTCCATCGAGAGAATTTTGAGGTCCCGTCCGGCGAGCACTTCGACATCGGCACTGCCGCAGGGGCACAACAAGATCAAGTCGTTCAGTTCGAATTCTTTGGCACAGGTGCGGCAGCGGGCCGCGCCGGGCTGCAGGTCGAGGTCGAGACGGGCACCGTCGGCGACGGTGCCCTCGGTGGCGAGCTCGAAGCAGAACTGCATCGAGTCGGGCACGACGGCGCACAGCGCACCGATCTCCAACTTGACGCTGTGCACACGGCGACCCGCGGCGTGTTCACACACCGCGTCGACAACGCTTTGCGTTATCGCCATTTCGTGCATGGTGCCCCGTTTCGGGCCGGCTCAACCTCACGATAGGACTGGCGCTGTCGAAGAGTCCAGCGTTCGGGTTACGCGGTCACTCCGGCGACTACCCGCCGAAGGAAGTCGACCTGATCGGCCTTGACCTTCGGATCGTTGTAGATGTCGAAGTGGCCGTACGGGTAGCGGCGCAGTTCACCGCGCGGTGCGCGTGTGGCCGCCTTGATCGTCGACGCGGGCGGTGTTGTGGTGTCGTTTTCGCAGACGCAAACCAGCAGCGGCATGGTTAGGCGCGCGGTCTCAAGGCCGGGTCGGTAGAACGGGAGCCGTAGCATCAGGCGCGCCGCGAATTCGTTGCGCCACAATGACTCCGGTGGAACGATGGCCTCGAATCCAGGCTTGGCATCGGCCGCCGTCATCGCCGCCAACGTGCCCGGCTCCCCGACGGCCGGTGCCAGATGAGGTGGACGGCCCCGCCAGCCGCTCAACTGATCCCGGAGGCCCGCAACCGTGAGGCGGACGGCGTTCATGAGTGGCACGCGCATGAGGGTGGGGATGGCATCGGTGAAGGGTGCCTGGGAGATCACTGCAGCGATGCGGGGATCGTCCGCCGCGACGGCCAGGACGTGGCCACCGCTGAACGACGAGCCCCACAGGACGATTCGGTCGGGGTCGATTTCGCCGAGCCGGCGGGCCCATGCGACGACGGCGCGGTAGTCGTCGTGCTGGCGCTTGATGTCCAGAAGCTGGCGGGGTTCGCCGGTGGACGCGCCGAAGTGGCGGTAGTCGAAAATTATGACCATGAATCCGGCGTCGCGGAAGGCCTCGGCGTATGCGGGCAGCCCGTCGTCGCGGGTGGCGGAGAACCCGTGGGCCATGACGACACAGGGCACGTCGCCCTGGGCCGAGTCCGGTCGGTAGAGGTAGGCGGCGAGCTGATCGCCGTGGGAGGGGATGCGGATATCTTCTGGCGTGGCCATGGTGCCGAACCTACAGCTGTGACCTGCTCTTTTGTGTGGATTTCACGATGTTTTCCGGTCAGCTTGCACTCGTACGGCGTGTCTACTTGAGTCGAACAGGTGTTCGTCTACTGTGGGTGGCAGCGGGATGCTGGTCGGGCCAACTTGTCGGTACCGACCTCTAGCGTCACGGCCAACCGATCGAAAACCGATCACCCACGAGGATGGAGACCACCCCCATGACGCAAGGCCCTGACCGCGAGAAAGCCCTTGAGCTGGCCCTCGCGCAGATCGAGAAGAGTCACGGCAAAGGTTCGGTGATGCGGCTCGGCGACGAGGTACGCCAGCCGATTTCTGTCATCCCCACCGGCTCGATCGCACTGGATGTGGCGCTCGGCATCGGCGGGCTCCCGCGCGGCCGGGTTGTCGAGATCTACGGCCCGGAGTCCTCCGGCAAGACCACCGTCGCGCTGCACGCGGTGGCCAACGCCCAGGCGGCCGGCGGCATCGCGGCGTTCATCGACGCCGAGCACGCCCTGGACCCCGACTACGCCGCCAAGCTGGGCGTGGACACCGACTCGTTGCTGGTCTCACAGCCCGATACCGGCGAGCAGGCGCTGGAGATCGCCGACATGCTGATCCGCTCCGGCGCGCTCGACATCCTGGTCATCGACTCGGTCGCCGCGTTGGTGCCGCGCGCAGAGATCGAGGGTGAGATGGGCGACAGCCACGTCGGCCTGCAGGCCCGGCTGATGAGCCAGGCGCTGCGGAAGATAACTGGTGCACTGAGCAATTCGGGCACCACCGCGATCTTCATCAACCAGCTCCGCGAAAAAATCGGCGTCATGTTCGGCTCGCCCGAAACCACAACGGGCGGAAAGGCTTTGAAGTTTTATGCATCAGTTCGCCTGGACGTCAGGCGAATTGAAACACTTAAGGACGGCACCGATGCGGTCGGTAACCGCACCCGGGTGAAAGTCGTCAAGAACAAGTGCCTCGCAGAGGGCACTCGGATCTTCGATCCGGTCACCGGTACGACGCATCGCATTGAGGATGTTGTCGATGGGCGGAAGCAAATTCATGTCGTGGCCGCGGCAAAGGATGGAACGCTGCATGCGCGGCCCGTGGTGTCCTGGTTCGACCAGGGGGTGCAGGATGTGATCGGGTTGCGGATCGCCGGTGGCGCAACCGTGTGGGCGACGCCCGATCACAAGGTGCTGACAGAAAGCGGCTGGCGTCAGGCCGCGGAACTCCGCAAGGGAGATCGGGTGGCGCAACCGCGGCGCTTCGATGGATTCGGTGACAGTGCGCCGATCCCGGCGGACCACGCACGGCTGCTCGGCTATCTGATCGGGGATGGCTACGTGGGGGGTAAGACTCCGGTCAACTTCATCAATGTTCAGCAGGCACTCATGGATGACGTGACGCGAATCGCTGCGACGCTCGGTTGTGCGGCCCATCCACAGGGGCGTATATCACTTGCGATCGCTCATCGACCTGGTGAGCGCAACGGTGTTCTAGACCTTTGTCGGCGGGCCGGTATACACGGCAAGCTCGCATGGGAGAAGACGATTCCGAACTGGTTCTTCGAGCCAGATATCGCTGCCGATATTGTCGGCAATCTGCTCTTCGGTCTGTTCGAGAGTGACGGCTGGGTGAGCCGGGAACAGACCGGAGCGCTTCGGGTCGGTTACTCGACGACCTCTGAACAGCTCGCACACCAAATTCATTGGCTGCTACTGCGGTTCGGCATCGTGAGCACCGTTCGAGATTACGATCCGACCCAGAAGCGGCCGAGTATCGTCAACGGTCGACGGGTCCAGAGCAAGCGCCAAATGTTCGAGGTCCGGGTCTCGGGTATGGAGAACGTCACGGCATTTGCGGAATCAGTTCCCATGTGGGGTCCGCGTGGTGTCGCACTCACCCAGGCGATTCCAGAGGCGATGCAGGGACGGCGGCGTGGATCGCAGGCGACATATCTGGCCGCGGAGATGGCCGATGCCGTGCTCAACTACCTTGACGAGCGTGGCGTGACCGCGCAAGAGGCCGCAGCCATGATCGGTGCAGGTTCCGGGGACCCTCGTGGTGGAATGAAGCAGGTCTTGGGTGCCAGCCGTCTCCGCCGGGACCGCGTGCAGGCGCTCGCGGACGCGTTGGATGACAAGTTCCTGCGTGATGTGCTCACGGAAGAACTCCGGTACTCGGTGATCCGAGAAATCTTGCCAACTCGGCGGGTACGGACGTTCGACCTCGAGGTCGATGAACTGCACAACCTCGTCGCGGAAGGGGTTGTCGTGCACAACTGCTCCCCACCGTTCAAGCAGGCCGAGTTCGACATCCTCTACGGCAAGGGCATCAGCAAGGAAGGCTCGCTCATCGACATGGGTGTCGAGCAGGGCTTTATCCGCAAGTCCGGTTCGTGGTTCACGTACGAGGGCGAGCAGCTGGGCCAGGGCAAGGAGAACGCCCGCACCTTCCTGATGGAAAACGTCGACGTGGCCAACGAGATCGAGAAGAAGATCAAGGAAAAGCTCGGTATCGGCGCCGTGGTGACCGCAGATGACTCGATCGCAAATGACGAAGTCCTGCCCGCCCCCGTCGACTTCTGAGGCAACTCGCGAGGAGCAGGCAAGGGCGCTGTGCCTGCGCCTGCTCACCGCGAGGGCACGAACCCGGGCCGAGCTGGCAGGGCAGCTGACCAAGCGGGGATATCCCGACGACGTCAGCGGCCGAGTGCTCGATCGGCTGACGGAGGTCGGTCTGGTCGATGACGCGGACTTCGCCGAACAGTGGGTCCGGTCGCGACGGGTGAACGCCGGAAAAGGCAAGCGGGCCTTGGCCGCTGAGCTGCGGACCAAGGGTTTGGACAACGAGGTGATCACCGCTGCGCTGGCGGACATCGACGCCGGGGCCGAGCGGCAGCGGGCCGAGCAACTGGTCTGCGACAAGCTGCGACGGGAAAAGCTCACCAGCGACGACGACGCTAAAGTGGCGCGCCGACTCGTCGGGATGCTGGCCCGTCGCGGCTACAGCCAGACGATGGCGTTCGACATCGTCAGCACCGAGTTGGCCAGTGAGCACGAGCGGCGTCGGGTCTAGCGCTTCGCAACATGGTTGCGCTGAAATCGTGGACAGCGTAAGCATTTTTGCATGCTGCTGTCTGTGAAGCTCGCGCCGACCTTCGACTACGCCACCCTGGAGCAATTCTGGCGCGCGGCCGATGCCCTCGGGTTCCCGGCGGTATGGAACTACGACCATTTCTACGGTCTGGTCGATCCGACTACTCCGACGCTGGAAGGTTGGACGACACTCGCCGCGATGGCCGTGGTGATTCGACGGGCGCGGGTGGGCTGCTTGGTCAGCGGTGTGACCTATCGGAACCCCGCAGTTCTCGCCAAGATGGCCGTGACTGTCGATCACATATCGGGCGGGCGAATGGACTTCGGCATCGGCGCCGGCTGGCACGAGGCTGAGCATCGCGGTTATGGGATCGGTTTCCCGGGACCGGGCGACCGTGTTGCGATGGTGGACGAAGCGCTCACCGTCATTCGCAGGCTATGGACCGAGGACTCAGTCGATTTCGCCGGCCGCTTCTACACGCTCGACGATGCGCGCTGCGACCCAAAGCCTGTGCAACGACCCCATCCGCCAATCGTGGTCGGTGCGGCGAAGCCGAAGATGCTGCGGGTCGCTGCGCGCCACGCGGATGAGTGGAATATGCCGGGGACCGAACCACAGGAATGGGCGACGGTGAACGGCCGACTCGACGACGCGTGCGCCGAACTGGGGCGTGATCCCTCGACGATCCGCCGGTCCGTCCAGTTGTTCGTGCACCCGAGTCGGCCCGACCAAACCGATGCGCAGCTCGAGAGCATCGCCGAGTACGCGAGCCTTGGTTGTGAGCATGTGGTGCTGTCCTTCTACCAGCCGCCAGATGAGCCGCTCCTTCGGCGATGCGCCAGCGAATGGGTGCAGTAACACCAATCCTTGAGAAGTTCAGTCGCCAGCTTTTTCACCTGTGGTGTCGTTGGTGTCGCGATCATCCTTCGGATTCGCCTTGGGCTAGACCACTTTCGCGCCCGAGGCGCGTTCCAGCTCGACGGTTGGGTTCAGATCGTGCCGCCGGCGCCGGCCCCAAACGCACCCTGCGTTACGGGCTCGTCCGCGTGCATCGGCGCCGGACCGCGACTGGACCGCCGCATCCGGCGCTCGAGCCAGGTCGCGAAATACGACAGCGTGAAGTTGACGGTGATCATCAACAATGCGATGACGATCAGCGCGGGAATGTAGTTGCCGTACGCCGCGCCAACCTGGGTGCCCTGGCGCACCATCTCGAGGAAGGTGATTTGATATCCGATCGCGGTGTCCTTCAGCACCACGACCAGCTGCGAAATCAACACCGGCAGCATCGACGTGATGGCCTGCGGCAACAGGATCGACCGCATGGTCTGCCCCCAGGTCAGGCCCAGCGCGGAGGCGGCCTCCGATTGTCCGCGCGGCAACGCGTTGACGCCGGCGCGCACGATTTCGGCAATGACCGCCCCGTTGTACAGCGTCAGACCCGTGATGACGCCCGCCAGCGCCAGGTGCTTCGACGGAAATACGTCGTAGAACGCATAGAGGAAGTAGGCGAAGATCATCATGATCAGCACCGGGACGGCGCGGAAGAACTCCACGACAACCGAGCACACCCAGCGAATCGGGAGGGTGTGGGACATCCGGCCGACACCGAGTGCAAAGCCCAGCACCAGCGCCAACCCGATGGATACCGCCGCCGCGGTCAGCGTCCCCTGCACGCCCGGCCATATGTAGGTCTTCCACAGGTTCGCCGTCAAGAACGGTTCCCACTTCGCGGCAGTTAGCTGACCCTTCGAGTTCAGCCGGGAGTACACCACCCAGATCACCAGCGCAATGACCAGCGCCGTGACGACGTTGAATACCCGGTTCCGTGCCCGTGCCCGCGGCCCGGGGGCGTCGAAGAGAACCGATGCCGAACTCACCGCGCCACCGCCAGCCGCTTACCCAGCCACCCGAAGAACAACCCCGTGGGCAGCGTCAGGATGACAAAGCCGAGGGCGAATATCGTTCCGACGGTCACCAGCGCCGCGGTGTTCTCGATCATCTCCTTCATGAGCAGCGCGGCCTCGGCGACACCGATCGCCGACGCGATCGTGGTGTTCTTCGTCAACGCGATCAACACCGACCCGAGCGGAATGATCACGGCACGAAAAGCCTGTGGCAGCAGAACGATACGCAAGTTCTGGCTGAACGTCAGGCCCAGCGACCGCGCCGCCTCGGCCTGGCCTAGCGGCACCGTGTTGACCCCGGACCGCACCGTCTCACAGACGAATGCCGCGGTGTAGACCGTCAATCCCAGCACCGCCAACCGGAAGTTGCTGTCCTCGATCGACGTCAGCGACTCCGGGTCGACCAGCGTGATCCCGAGCGTCTGCGCCAGCCCGAACGAACAGAACAGGATGATCAGCGTCAACGGGGTATTGCGCACCACATTGACATACGACGTCCCGATCCAGTTGAGCATCGGCACCGGCGCCAACCGCATCGCGCCCAGCAGCGTGCCGAGGATCAGCGCTCCGATCGCTGAGTAGACCGTCAGCTGGATCGTGGTCCAGAATGCCTCGAAGATCTGGCCGCGATACTCGGTGAAAATCTCCACTTCGGCGGCAGCCCGCTTAGGTCTTGTCGAGCGGCGGCGGCGCCGGCGCCGCGATGCCCGCCGGGCCGAGGTTCTTGTCCCACGCCGCCTTCCAAGCGCCGTCCTGCTCCATCTTCGTGATCGCGTCGTTGATCTTGGTCTGCAGCTCGGTGTCGCCCTTCTTCAGGCCGATGCCGTAGTTCTCCTCGGAGAACGTCCCGCCGACGACCTTGAACGCGCCCGGGCTTTGCGCCGCGTAGCCGGCCAGAATCACCTCGTCTGTGGTCACCGCGTCGATCGCACCGTTCTTCAGAGCCTCGACGCACGCCGAGTACGTGTCGTACTGCTGCAGCTGCACGCCGGGGTACTTGTCCTTGATGCGCTGCGCCGGCGTCGAACCCGACACCGAGCACAGCTTCTTGTTGTTCTGCAGCGACTCGGCACCGGTGATGTCGGTGTTGTCCGCCCGCACCAGCAGGCTCTGTCCGGTGATCAGGTACGGGCCGGCGAAGTCGACCTTCTGCTTGCGGGCATCGGTGATCGAATAGGTGGCCGCGATGAACTTGACCTGATCGTTCTGGATCAGCGTCTCGCGCTGCCCGGACGGTGATTCCTTCCACTCGATCTTGTCCTCGCTGTACCCGAGCTGCTGGGCGACGTACTTCGCGACGTCCACGTCGAAGCCGCTCATCGTGCCGTCGGGGTTCTTCAATCCGAGGCCTGGCTGGTCGAACTTCGTGCCGATGACGATCGTGTCGCCACCACCGCCACCGCCACCGCCGCCGCACGCTGTCGCTGCGAAGGGGAGCGCGATGGCGAGCGCGATGGCACCTGCGACTCGCACTTTGAGGGACGGCATTGTTCGGTTCCTTTCGCCGGGGCGTTAGTGGTGGAGAATCTTGCCGAGAAAGTCTTTGGCGCGGTCGGTTTGCGGGTTCTCGAAGAAATCAACCGGTTTGGACGCTTCGACGATCGCGCCGCCGTCCATGAACACGACGCGGTTGGCGGCGCCGCGGGCGAAACCCATTTCGTGGGTCACCACCAGCATGGTCATCCCTTCGCGGGCCAACGACGTCATCACGTTCAGTACTTCGTTGATCATCTCGGGGTCTAGCGCGCTGGTCGGCTCGTCGAAAAGCATTACCTTTGGGTTCATCGCCAGCGACCGCGCGATCGCAACCCGCTGCTGCTGGCCGCCCGACAGCTGCGCCGGGTACTTGTCCGCCTGGTTGGCGATGCCAACCCGCTCCAGCAGTGCCATCGCTTTTTCGCGGGCCTCGGCCTTCGACTTCTTGCGCACCTTCATCGGCGCCAGTGTGACGTTATCCAGAATCGTCTTGTGCGCGAACAGATTGAACGACTGGAACACCATGCCGACATCGGAACGCAGCTGCGCCAGCTTGCGGCCCTCGTCAGGTAGGACCTCACCGTCGATCGCAATCGTGCCGGAGTCAATGGGCTCGAGCCGATTGATCGTGCGGCACAACGTCGACTTGCCCGACCCCGACGGCCCCAGCACGACGATCACCTCCCCGCGATCGACATCCAGGTC
>JAVRPG010000619.1:0-5271 GCA_032162325.1 Mycobacterium sp.
CCATGCTTCGCGGAGCACGTCGAGCGCTGCGCGGGCGTCGCCGTCGGCGAGCAGTACCGCCCCCGCGCAGCGCTGAGCCTGGGCGCGGAGGAACGGCGCGTTCATCTCGGCGGCGATCATTGACAGCTCATCCGCGGCTGCGCGGGCTGCGACGACGTCCCCGCTCATCAGCACGATCTCCACGTAGGCGCCGAGCACGTGCGCGCGTCTCATAGGGTCTTCCGCCTCATCGACCACGCGACGGATCGCAACGCTCGCCCTGTCGACATGGCCCTGACTCAGACGCAGCAATGCCAGGCCGGGCTGTGGCTCCCTACCGAACTGGTTCGCGCGGCGGTATCCGGCCTCCGCTTTCTCGAAGTTGCCGCGCGTCCGGTGCAGCTCGGCCAGTTGGTAGAACGCCGCGCCGACCGCCGGCTCATCGGCCAGCCGCTCACAGGCGCGCACTGCCTCCTCCATCGCGTCTGGCCACGTGCCGTGCAGCATCATGATCTCGGAGCGATGGATGAGGCATTGTCCCCGGTAGAGCACCAGATCGGGTTGCGACTCGCACCAATGGCTCAGCGCCGTTGTCCACTCCTCCACCCGCCGCAAGTCGAGCAGCTCCTGGCACGCCTCGATCACCGTGCAGTACACGTCGCCGACGGCGATTGGCGACACCTCCCGAGCGGTAACGGCGACCATGGCCTCGTCGAGCAGACCCACACCGGCTGCGACTTCCCCCAGATAGATCAGACACCGGCCGATCCCCACCCGGGCCAGGGTCACCAGCTCGGCATCACCGAAGCGACCACCGATCTCGCACGCCTGACTGAACATGGCCTGCGCCGTGGCACCGTCACCTGCGAAGATGGCGCGCAACGCGGTCAGGTAGCGCAGGTACCCCCTCTCGACGCAGTCCAGGCTGGCGTCATCGAGGAGTCGCTGGGCACGGTCAACCCATCCACCGCCACGGGCCAGCTCACCCTTGTTCAGCAATCCAAATGCCAACCAGAATGCGCAACGAGCAGCGTGCGCGACGTCACCGTGACGAGCGCAGTCTTTGTGCGCTCGCGTCCAAGCTTCAACGCTGTCCTCACCGCGGCCGACCAGATACGCGGCAACCGCTAGCCGCTCCAGGTCCTCCAGGCCGAGCGGGTGCTCGATATCCGCCGCCGACAGGTTGCGGAACGCATCACCCCAGACCTGGCGCTCGAATGCCTGCCGACCCAGGTCGATCCCGTCGGTCACGTTAAGAGTCTCCTCCCGCACGACTGGACGCGTCGCCGAGACTTCAATGTGGAGCGCTGAATTGCGGCGTCAGCCTCCCTCACGATTGTTCAGCCACGCACCTTCTCCGGAGCCGCGACGGAGTGCGGCAAGGTATTGGGCGGCGCCGCGTTTGGTGAAGAAGGACTAGCGAAGCCTCACTGGTGGATCTTGCGGTAATTTGCGCCAGAGTTGCGACCAGCTCGCTATCCGGTCCCGATGGACGGCTGGAATGAGTGCGGGATTGGTTCGCGCCCGGGCGGCGCCACGAATCACAAATGGGTCCTGTCACCGCACTGAGACAAGGCACCGACCCGCCGAAGGAATACCGCACGTTTCGAATAAGTGCTCTCTGCCAGTCTTCTTCATTACCCGTGCGGGCATGGGATTCTGCGTGCGGCCCAACCGGTATGCGCTGGCGTTGGCCTGGAGACAGTGGATGTGCAGTTCCGCCTGGGTGGTTCGACAATGTTCAAGCCGTACGTGTCGCTGCCGTTTGACCGCGCAGCGCTGGTCAAGGTGGTGACAGGACCGGCCGTGAAGCATCAACTGGTCGAAGCCACACTGAAGCGAGTCCTGGATCGGAATGGATTCCGTGACACCACGATCGAAGCATCCCAGTCGCCCTTCCAGGGTTGATCGAAGAGCGCATCGGCTACAGCCCCATGACTTCCATGAAGTCGCCCACATGGCAGCAATCCATTGCAGCTTTGCACACTACGAGCTACGCGGGAGTTATCGGCTGTAGCTCTCGTCAGGAATTACGCTGTGGCGCTGCGTATTTAGGAAAACGGAGTAATTTGCCGGTAAACCTGCGTATTCGATCCCGTCGTATTCCATCCCCGGTAGGGCCGGGGAGGGGGCGCACCGGCTTTCTGCGCATTGGCAATGGGCGTAGATTCCGAAGTGTTGGATTTCGGGGCGGAAGGGAGTTGTGATGAACCTCTTCAGTGTCGAGTTGAAGAACCAACCGGGCGAGCTCGCGCATCTTGGCGATGTGTGTGCCCAGCGGGGTGTCAACGTTCAACTTGCCGGTGTGGTGACCGGCGAGCGCGGGACCATCCTGTTCACCGCCAGCGACGAGGCCGCCGTTCGCACCGCCCTGGAGGGCGCGGGCCTGGAGTTCAGCGAGCGTGCTGCCTAGCAGGTCAAGTGCGCAGACCAAGCGGGAGAAGCGGCCAAGTTCGGCCGGAGACTCGCCGACGCGGGCGTGAACATCGAGGGTCTGCTGGAAGTGTCGATCTGCCAAGGTGAGGTGATCTTCGCGATCGCCGTCGACAAGCCCGAGGATGCGCGGGCGGCACTCGGCGACCAGATTGTCGGGTAGGAGTCGCGGGTTTGCCGTAGGCGTGGGCGCTGGTGGCGGGTACAGGTGGCACGTGATGGATGTGCGATTTCTCGGGTTCGGGTCGATCGAGGTCGAGGAACGAGCGTATGAGCACGACGTCGTCATCGACGGGGGTGTCGCGCGCAAACGGAGGAAGAAGCCCTCGAGGCCATACCGCGACAAGTTCGGACATACTCCGCTCTCGGCCGACGAGGAGCTCCCGTGGGGCGGACCCCGGTTAATCATCGGCACCGGGGCCCACGGCTCGTTGCCGATCATGCCCGAGGTGGTGGCGGAGGCTGCGCGCCGAAACATTGATCTTGTCGCGGTCCCGACGGAACAGGCCTGTCAGCTGATCGCGGGCCTGAAGCGACGGGATGTCCGCGCGGTCCTTCACATCACCTGTTGATCCGGCGATCTGGTGCTTGAGCCGGTCGTCAGCAGCCCGCTCTGGCCCTCGACGGTCGACTCCCCGGAGATAGACGTCATGTCGGCCGTGTCGGGAGTGCTGTCCTCGCTGCTGAAGACGTACTGGCGCGGCTGACCCGTTGCGACGACGAACGGTCGGACAACGCGATCCGTTTCCCATCCCGACAGGTCGGGTGCAGCCGAAAATTACCTTGTGAGGGCGTGTTATCCAAGCGATTGGCTGCGGCCGCACCTGCCGATCACGGGTACGTAGGCGTTCCGCACAACGGATTTCGTTGCGTTTGCTTGACCGCGTCTGCTAATGATGGATCGATGCAATGCCCGGTGTGCAGCTCGCCGATCGTCATCACCATCGCTGCCGCAGCCCTCGACGAGCTGGACCGGCGCGTATGCCGCTCCTGCCGCTGGTCGGCCTACGTCGACGGCTCGGCGCACGGCAGAGGCTACTTGCGCCGGAGCTCACCGTAGTCGGGCGAGCGTCGGCGTTACGTCGCGATTTGGTCTCATCTGATGATCATTGATTCACCAGATGTGTCAAAGGGGAGCTTTGCAGGTTGGTGCGACGAACCCCGGCGCCCTACGCGCAGGGACGGGTTTCGAGGCACTGACTATGTGAATCACATCGTCCAAGGAACCCGGCGAGCCGGTCGATGGCGGGCGGAGTCGGAGACGGATTGCGGCGCGGCGAATCGTCCCGTCCGCGCCTGGGTGGAGAGTTGGTCCCGATCAAACACCAGGGCCTTGCTCTGCGAGTTCCTCGGGTATTTGCGCACGAATTCCGGTGGCCTGCAGGTCCTATCCGTTAGTGAGCAGATCGTAGAGCCGGATTTGCAATCGTTCGACGCCAGTGGCGCTCCCCACGGGCCCTGAGTAGCTTCGCTCAAGAACTCCGGGACGGGCGAAGGCGGCGTGCAACAACGCTGAGGATGCCCAGTAGGCCTCGACAGGGTCGCTGCCGAGGTGGTCTGCACCGCGCTCCGGCATCGGGCCGTCGCCGATGAGGGCGGCGAACACCAGGTCCATTGCGACCAAGTGATTGACCATATCCTGCACCTTCCATTCAGTGCATGGCGTCGGCGCATTCCACTGGTCGGGCCGTATGTTGGCGATCAGATAGCCCAGAGCTGTGCTTGTACGTGCGGGATCCTAAACAGAAGCGGTGGCCACCCGGGGAGCCAGATCAATTGCGAAACGTGCCAACTGTACTGGAACCGGACAGATAAGGAACGAAACACGCTGGGCCACAACGAAAACAGCGACCTTTACCGGTAACCCTGCATATTCGAATTCGGGCGTATCCCTAGCCTTTCTCTATTTCGGGTGAGTTGGGGAGATGCGGTGCAGCTGGGTAGTGCGGGCCTCGGTTCGATACTCAGCCGGATCCTCCTTGGCCGGATTGCCCTGATGCAGGCCTTCAGACCGTCCTAGGGTGTGATGGTGAGTGGCGAGCATCCGAAGGTGACCGCGGACCGTCAGACGCGGTGGGGCATCGCTTATCCGGCTGACCGGGTAAGGGATCTGGCGGCGGTTTGCGAGCCGTGGGTGTAGCGGTGCAGCTGCTCACGCTCGATCAGATCAAGGCGGCGGCGGATCGACTGAGGCCGGTGATACGACTAACCCCGGTCATCGCGTCGCGGGTGCTGTCGCATCGCACCGGCGAACAGGTGTGGCTCAAATGCGAGAACCTGCAACGCACGGGGTCGTTCAAGCCCCGCGGCGCCTATAACCGGATCGCCAATCTGACCAACGAGGACCGGGCTCGCGGTGTAGTCGCGGCCAGCGCAGGCAACCATGCGCAAGGAGTTGCGTGGGCCGCGACCGAGCTTGGGATCGCGTCGACGGTGTTCATGCCGGTCAACGTCGCGCTCCCAAAACTGGCGGCCACCAAGGCTTATGGCGCGCAAGTTCACCTGATCGGCGAGACGATCGACGATGCGCTGGTGGCGGCGCGTGAATATGCAGAGCAGCACGGCGCGGTGTTGATCCACCCGTTCGATCACGCCGACATCGTCGCCGGCCAGGCCACCGTCGCGTTGGAGATCCTCAAGCAGATTCCCGATGTCGCCACCATCGTGGTGCCCATCGGCGGTGGCGGGCTGATCGCCGGAATAGCCGCGGCGGTGCACTTTCTGGCGCCGGACGTGCGGGTCATCGGAGTGCAGGCCGCCAATGCGGCGGCCTGGCCGGGATCGTTGGCCGCCGGACAGCCTGTGCCCGCGGAGTCGATGTCGACGATGGCCGACGGGATCGCCGTGGCATTGCCCGGG
>JAVRPG010000620.1:0-3629 GCA_032162325.1 Mycobacterium sp.
GCCGCGGTTGGTGTGCAGGGTCGCGGTCGCTGTCTGAATGGGGCTCGTCACGGGATGCCAGTGTGCCACCCGCCGTCCAACCGCCTCCGCGGGGTCGCACTTGATGGCAGGCTGGATGACGATTGAAGATCACGCCGCGAAAGAGGTGGACATGAGCTCGAAGACGGACGCCCGGTTGACCCCAAGCCAACGGTTGAGCCGCGGCCTGAAGTACTCCGCGGTCGGACCGGTTGACGTCACGCGCGGGACCGTCGGGCTGAGCTGGCAGGGCGCGCAGTCAGCGGCAGGCCGCATCCGCCGCCGCCTTGACAACAGCCGGCTCGCCAAGGAGCTCGGGGATGCGCAGGAAGCCATCGCGCAGGAACTCGTCGCGGCGCAGGAGGTTCTCGCGAACCTTCCCCAGGTGATCGCCGACGCGCGTAAGCCCAAGCGCCGGCGTCGTCCGTTGGTGCTGGCTGCGGTGGCCGCCGTGGTACTGGCCGGGGGAGCGGTGGCGTTCACGATCGTGCGCAGGTCGATGCAGCCCGAACCGTCGCCGCTGCCGCCCAGCGTCGACGTGGCTCCCAAGCCGTAGTTGCTGTAGGTGCAGTGCGATGGCCGTTTCAGTCTTTGACCTCTTCTCCATCGGTATCGGGCCGTCGAGCTCGCACACCGTCGGGCCTATGCGCGCCGCAGGCCGGTTCGCCCGTCATCTCGCCGACGACGGGCTGCTGCCGAACGTGGCGCGGGTACGAATCGAGCTCTACGGCTCGCTGGGTGCCACCGGTGCCGGACACGGCACACCCGGTGCGGTCATGCTCGGGCTGGAGGGCAGTGAACCCGAGACAGTGGATCCGGCCGCGGCCCACACCCGCGTCGAGGAGATCAAGACCGACCACAAGCTGGTCCTCGCCGGCACCCACACGGTCGATTTCCACGCTGGCGATGACCTAGCGTTGTCGTTGCAGGCCATGGACTTTCACAGCAACGGCATGATGTTCCTCGCATACGGTGTCGATGACGCGGTCCTGAGCCGCCGCGTGTACTACTCCGTCGGAGGCGGCTTCGTCGTCGACGATGAAGAGGCACAGTCCGGACCCCACGACGATTCCGCCGTGCCGTATCCGTTCAACACGGCCGCGGAGCTGGTGCGCCTGGCGACGGAGAACGACTGCAGCATCGCCGAGCTGATGGCCCGCAATGAGGCCGCACTCGGCCGCGAGCCCGACCTGCGGGCCGGCCTGCTGCGGATCTGGGCGGCGATGCGCGACTGCGTCGAAGCCGGCCTGCGTGCGACGGGCACGCTGCCAGGAGCGCTGCGGGTGCGCCGCCGCGCACGTTTGCTGGCGGAGACCTTGGATCCCGACGATCCGCTGTATGCGATGGACTGGCTGACGGTGTACGCGCTCGCGGTCAACGAGGAGAACGCCGGCGGCGGTCGGGTGGTGACGGCGCCGACGAACGGCGCCGCGGGCGTCATTCCCGCGGTGCTGCACTACTACTCGCGGTTCGTCCCGGGTGCGACCGACGACGGCATTGTCGAGTTCCTGCTGACCGCCGCCGCGATCGGTCAGCTGTTCAAGGCCAACGCGTCGATCTCCGGTGCCGAGGTGGGCTGCCAGGGTGAGGTCGGGTCCGCGTGCTCAATGGCGGCCGCCGGGCTTGCCGCGGTGATGGGCGGAACGCCTGCGCAGGTGGAGAACGCCGCCGAGATCGGCATCGAGCACAACCTCGGGCTCACGTGCGATCCGGTCTGCGGTCTGGTGCAGATTCCGTGCATCGAACGCAACGCCGTCGCGTCGGTGAAGGCGATCACGGCGGCCCGAATGGCGTTGTACGGGGACGGAACTCATCACGTCAGCCTCGACACGGCGATCAAGACGATGCGTGACACCGGGGCCGACATGAAGGACAAGTACAAGGAGACGTCGCAGGGCGGGCTCGCCCTCAACGTCGTGGAGTGCTAAACCGTTGAGACGGAAGCAACCTCACTCGCCACACCAGCACCGCCGCGGCTCTGGCACCACTGCCGGAGAAGTGATATCACTTCTGGGGGACACCACATCCTCCGGACAGCGAATCCCTGTGGAGCCTAGGGGATTCGAACCCCTGACTTCTGCCTTGCAAAGGCGAATCATGGTGCAGTACAGAGGGTTACGTCGCTCGCCAAGTGCTGAAAGACACGACCGTGATTAACAGTAGTTATCTGAAACTGCGGTCAAATTGTGGTCAGACTGCGGCCGCCTGGCCTGAGTCTGACTTACCCATCGGCCCGTGATCCTGCTTGGGTGGCGGGCCGACCGCTGTGGTTACGTCAGGTGTCAGAACATGCCGCCGCGAAGGCCGCCGTGGCCGCCGAGCAGAAACGGCATATCTCCGTAGGGGTGGTACTGAACGGGGGGAGGGGCGTTGTTGATCTGAACATTGCCGGGCGACTGGCAGATATTTCCCGAGCAGGTCTGCCCAATTGCCGCCGCAGCCGTCGGTGCAGCGGCGATCGCTACCGCAGCCGCGCCCGCCGCCAACAGGGGTGCGATGTAGGTCAGTTTGATTCGCATGGTCGTGCTCCTTTGCATCTCCCCTTTGTTGCAACGGAAAACAGCCAGCCTTTGTTCATTCCCACAGTGGGCGATCTCGTCCGCTCCACCAACTTGGGGCATGGATGGTGCGGGCGCCGGAGCACCTGTTAGACAGGCCAGCCCGACTGCGCGGAGCCCTCTTCGTCATCCGCCCCTGCTGATCGCCTTGTGTCCAGCGCCCGTCATCCCGCTTGGGTGGCGGGCCGATTGCTGTGCCGGTTGGCCTTTGGCCGTCGGCTAGCTATTTCACAAGGGACATTCAGGTGTCTTTCAAGGGCGAGCGGGGTATGCACGGTGCACCTGCACGTTCAAAGGGGAGCCCTCGCCTCATTGTGGCGGACGAGCCAGAGCCGAATGGAGTGGTCAGAGTGAATTCGAATCAGCAGAAGAGGGTCAAGTTGTTATCGGCCGTCATTGGTGCCAGCGCCGTAGTCGCCGTGGGAGCGGTTGGTGTCGCAGTCGCTAACGAGCAAGCCGGCACGGGCACCGTTGGCGTCGTTCCCGAGGCGACGCCTGGCGCAACGGCCACCACGACGACGCCGCCGACGGCGCCCGTGACGTCCGTAGCCGCCCCGACGATGACTGCAACCACGCCCGCGGGATTCCGCTGAACGCCAGCCCGCGCGGGATACCTTTGTGGCGTGGCTGCTGTCGGCGAGCTGGTGCTGTCAACGTCCGGGCAATGGATGGTGCTCCCGCCGACATATTGCCCTGACGGGCACCGTCTAGAGCCGCTAGGGCGATCAGATCCGCCATGGCAGATCCTCTCTCTATTTCGATACGTTTGACTCATCGGGTTTGATGGTGACTGGGCATCAGTCTGCATCACACATCCGGCTCGTGTCAAGACTGATGCGCGTGACTTATCAGATTCGATGCCCTACCCTCGTGTGCATGGCATCTGACAAGCCCACAAAGCTGACCGGTCGACCACTGGGTCCTACCGGTGAAACCGTGCGGAAGAGAATCAAAGACATTCGTGAGGACCAGCGCATGGCGGTAACGGAGTTGTCCGCGAAGATGTCCGAACTTGGGCGGCCAATTCCTCCGCTTGGTATTCACCGCATCGAA
>JAVRPG010000621.1:0-4909 GCA_032162325.1 Mycobacterium sp.
CCGCACTTCTTCGTGCCGGGGCGCTGGTCCTCGATGTGGTAGCCCGGCACGCCGGACTCGACGAAGCGGCGGATCAGGTTGCGCACATGGGGATCACCGCCGTGCCCGGTGTCGGCGTCGGCAATGATGAATGGGCGATAGTCGTAGGCCGAGGTCGCGGCGCGTTGCTCGTCAGTCATCTTAAGACGCAGGTACTGCTGATTACGGTCGGCGGTCAGAAGCGCGCGCACCAGTCCGGCGGCCTCGTCGGGCACCTGACTGAGGGGATAGCTCGCGAGGTCGGGTCCCGGATCCTCGCTGATTGACCCCTTCGCCGAGGTCGCCCAACCGCCGAGATAGATCCCCTCGATGCCCATCCGCTTCATCACCACGGCCTGCCCCGGCGAATAGGGGCCGAAGGTCGTGATGCTCTTGCGCTGGGCGAACAACTCGCGCAGGCGCGGATAGAAGGCCTCCGCCGCCTCGCGCGCCACGGTGTAGTCGGCGGGGATCGTCCCGCGCTGCTCTGCGACCTGCCGGGCCGAATAGAGGCGGATGATCCCCTCGAAACGCGGACTGTCCATGTATCGCTGCGTCGCGACGATGTCCTGCTCGAAGGGCGTCTGGGGCTGTGCGTCCGCTTCGATGATGGCCATGGGTTTACCCCCTTATTCAGCGCGACTCCGTTGAGCTATACCGCTACTCACCGACGATACGGCGCAGGTTTCGCCGACGATGGCGTAATCAGCAAGCTGTCCTGCTCCTGCGTCGGGCAAGATGACAGGCATGTATGGTCCCGTGCGGCGAGCGTCCTAGTGCTCCGCGGCCAACGGCTAAACATGCTGCTGACGCGCGTACTCTCGCTGCGCATAATCGTCATCGTCGCGGCGCTGTCCGTGGTCGCCCTGGTCATCACCCTCGGCGCGTGGGTGTGGTTCGGGGTGACCAACGATCAGTACAGCCAGCTGGACCGGCGGCTTGACTCGGTGAGCAGTTTGGGTGACATCAGCACCTTGCTGCGCACCGCGCAGTACACCGCCGCCGACCAGCCCGCCCCGAACGGCGGCCTGGTACGTACCGCGCGCGTCAGGAACGCCATCGCTTCCGTACCCAGCGACATCGTGTTGCCGCAGTTCGACAACGGCTACGCCAACACCACGATCAACGGCGTCGAGTATCGCGTCCGCACCTTCTCCGCGGGTGTGGCGTCGATCGCCGTCGGCGCGCCGTTGGCCGAAACGCAGAATCGCATCGATGAACTTCACCGGCGGGTGTTGCTGATCTGCGGTGGCGTGATCGTGGGCACCGTTTTGGTGGGCTGGGTGATGTGGCTGATCATGATCAACCCGTTCCGGCTGCTGGCCCAGCAGGCCCGCGCCATCAACGCCCAGTCCAAACCCGACGAGGTTCAAGTGCGCGGCGTCCAGGAGGCCGTCGAGATCGCCGAGGCCGTCGAGGGAATGCTCGCGCGCATCGGCGACGAGCAACTGCGCACCAAGGCCGCCCTTGAATCGGCCCGCGACTTCGCCGCCGTCGCCTCCCATGAACTGCGCACGCCATTGACCGCGATGCGCACCAACCTCGAGGTGCTGTCCACACTTGACCTACGCGACGAGCAACGAAAAGAAGTGCTCGGCGACGTCATCCGCACCCAGAGCCGTATCGAGGGGACGCTCACCGCACTCGAACGCCTGGCTCAGGGCGAACTGACCACCGTCGACGACTTCGTCCCGGTCGACATCACCGAGCTGCTCGATCGCGCCGCGCACGACGCGATGCGGAACTACCCCAATCTCCATGTGTCGCTGGCCTCTTCGACCACGGTGCTCATGGTGGGACTGCCCGCGGGCCTGCGGCTGGTGATCGACAACGCCATCACAAACGCCGTCAAACACGGCGCTGCCACCGAAATCCGGCTCAGCGCAGACAGTTCCAGCGATGGCGTCCAGATCACCGTTGACGACAACGGAGACGGAGTACCCGAAGAGGAACGGGCCACTGTGTTCGAGCGATTCTCGCGTGGCTCAACGGCGGCGCGGTCGGGCTCCGGTCTCGGGCTGGCGCTGGTAGCCCAGCAGGCCGACCTCCACGGCGGTACTGCCGCCCTTGAAGTCAGTTCCTTAGGCGGGGCGAGACTGGTTCTCCGGCTGCCCGGGCCGAGGTAATCAGCGTCAGGCAGGCGGGGGCGACTGCAGTGCGTTCAGATCACGTTCGGCGTAGAGCCGGTGCTGCCACTCCTCGGTGAGGACGATGCGGAGACATTCCTTGACGGGGAAGCGCTCCACCCGGGGCCAGCCGGGCTCGATGCGAGTCATGTCGGCCGCGAGTTGCTCGTCGGTCAGCGATTCCAGAACGTGGCGGACCATCGCCTGGCGTTCGCGTCGGACCGTCAGCACCTCAGCGAGGGAGGGTCGCGCCTCGTGGTCCCACGGGATGCCGTCCCAGCCGGGTGCCTCGTCCCACGGCAGATCCAGCGGGTGCCAGGGCGAGGTGTTGCCGAGCACCATCCGGTCCACCCAGGCAGCGCTGGCGAAGTTGAGGTGCCGCAGGGTCTGGATGAATGACCACTCGTCGTCGACGTTGCGGTGAAGTGCTGCCACGGGCAACGTCATCGCACGCGCCACCGTGCCCTTCCACAGCCGCTCGAGGATCGCCCACGCCGCACGGAACCCGTCGCTGTCGTCGGGGCGCATCTTCGCCCGCTCCGGCATGCGACGGTTCAGTTCGGCATCGACGAGCGGTGCGATGTCGACGCCGTTGACAACGACGTTCTGGAGTTCGCCGCTGATCTCGACATCGACGAGCTCGACGCCGCGCATCCGGCTGCCGTTGAACACCGCGCCGCGAATCTGCGCCCCGGTGAGGTCTACTGCTTCCATGTGGGCGTCCCGAAGACTGACGCGCTCAAAATGCGCTCCGGTGAGGTCTTGCTCGTGGAACCGGGTCATGGACATCACGCTAGGGGAGTCGGCATGTGCGCGAAACCACAGCTAGCCGTGTGAAATTCGACGGTCGATTACGAACCGTCAGCGACGTGGTCACGGTACGACAAAGAATCCGCCGTCGACCAGGGAAAGTTGGCCCAACCGGCCTTTGCTGTTGCAGAAGTGAATATAGTGACTGATGTTATTTGATGGATCACGCGGTGAAGGGTGCCCGGAGACCGCACGCGAAAAGTTGCGGCGCCGACAACGCCCGAGAAAGGGAAGTTCGAATGAGACGCATCTGCGCCGTGATGATCGCTCTGGCGTTGTTGGTCGCGACGCCCGGTATTGCGACGGCTGACTCGACCCGCCAACAAGCGATCAACGCCGTAATCGCGCGGGCGCTGTCCCAGCGCGGCGTGCCGTACGCGTACGGCGGCGGCAACACTGCGGGCCCCAGCCTCGGCACCGCGTCGGTCGACACCCCGGTAGCTGCCGCAGACGCCAGCCTTGGTGTCGCTCCACTGTCGAGCAACGTCGGCGTCCCCGGCCTGACCACTGTCCCTGTTTCCCCTGTCGCCGCCCCTGTCGCCGAACCCCGCGTCAGCAGGGTCGGATTCGACGCGTCTGGTCTGGTGGTGTACGCATTCGGCGGCGTCGGGATCAAGATGCCGCGATCCTCGGGCGAGCAGTACAAGGTCGGCCGCAAGATCCTGCCATCGCAGGCGCTCCCAGGCGACTTGATCTTCTACGGCCCCGAAGGCAGCCAAAGCGTCGCAATGTTTGTGGGGAACGGCCAGATGGTGGAGGCCACCGACCCAGCCGTCACGGTCTCGCCGGTGCGCACCAACGGAATGACGCCCTACCTGACACGGATCATCGAGTACTGATCGGAAGTCGCCGTCGGCGGCACCGGAACCCGCGACCGCAGCGCCGCCGCGGTAGTCGGAAACCTCGAGCCGTACCCCCCTGAATCGCGATAGCGTGTGGCTGTCCAGACGGGGAAGCGGCAGAAGGGGTTCTCTCATGTCCGAGGAGAAGACGGGGCAGGCCAAGCTGTTCGACGCATTGACGACCAAGGGCACCGCCTTCACCCACGCCGAGCGTCGCACGTACGGCCTGCTGGGTCTGCTCCCGCCGGCCGAGAAGACGTTGGAGCAGCAAGTCGAGCACTGCTGGAACGAGTTCTCCACCCGCCGTAACGATCTCGACAAACACATCTACCTGCGGGCGTTGCAGGACCGCAACGAGACCCTGTTCTACCGGGTCTTGCGCGACCATATCCCCGAGACGATGCCCATCGTGTACACCCCGACGGTCGGTGAGGCCTGTCAACGCTTCAGCGAGATCTACCGGCGGCCGAGGGGACTCTTCGTTTCCTACCCGGACCGCGACGAGCTTCGCAGAGTGTTGCGCAACCGCCCCCAGCACGATGTCGACGTGATCGTGGTGACGGACGGGCAACGCATCCTCGGCCTGGGCGACCAGGGCATCGGTGGGATGGGTATCCCGATCGGGAAGCTCTCGCTGTACACCCTCATCGGCGGCATCGACCCGGCCCGCACGCTTCCGATCGTGCTCGACGTGGGCACCGACAACGTCGAGATTCTCGAAGACCCGCACTATCTCGGCTGGCGCCATCGGCGCGTCAGCGACGACGACTACCACGCGTTCATCGACGAGTTCGTCGCCACCGTGCGTGAAGAACTCCCTGACGTGCTGCTGCAGTGGGAGGACTTCGCGACCGCGCACGCATTGCCGATCCTCGAGCGCTACCGCGACAAGCTGCTCACTTTCAACGACGACATCCAGGGAACCGCGGCGGTCACGCTCGGCGCGCTCCACGGCGCTGCGAAGGTCGCCGGCCGCCCGCTGTCGCAACAGCAGGTCGTGATGCTGGGTGCGGGTTCGGCCGGAATCGGGGTCCTTGACATGGTCAAGCGCGAGATGGTGGTGCAGGGGCTATCCGAGCAGGAGGCGTCGGCGCGGATCTGGGTCGTCGACAT
>JAVRPG010000622.1:0-6826 GCA_032162325.1 Mycobacterium sp.
TGGACAGGGCCCAGCTCTTTGCGTAGCTGATGCTCGGGCTCCTCGGTGTCCGCGATGGACTGCTCGATGGTCTTTGTGCGCGTGAGGTTCATTGGTCCGTCTCCATTCCCGTCACAGCCGCGTAACCCCCGGATTGAGCAAACCAGAAAATAGGGCTCTAAGTAGCATGCCGCTGCTTGGTGCCAAGCGAAAGAACTCCGGTGACGCATGAAGGGCATCGCGTTTTGCTGTAAGGAAGTCCACTTTCATAAGATCGCGGCGCGCAAGATGGCGGTTGAGTCAGGACCGAAGCGCAACATCCGGATGTGGCTGGAGACACAACCCGACATGCTCAAAGAGGCATAGCGGGGTTCGTATTGCAGCCCTTGGCGGTTCTCGTGATCCAAGGTGTGCGGTACGCGATCGCGAACTGCCGCAAGCTCAGGCGGGGCTTACCGGCTGCTGAGCAAAAGCCGCCGAGCACCGCGCCGTCCTGGACGCGACGTCGAACGAGTACACCCGGAAGTACCCCCGGCCCGACGCGAGAGGCTGATTGGCAGATGGGACCGGCACGCAGTTCAATCATTTCGGGTCGGAGCCGTGCCGAGGTGCTGGTCCGCGTCCCTGCGGTTGCGCCGGTGCGGGTGGCGCCACAATGGTCGGCATCGGCAGCTCGACTGGCTTTCCGGCGGTGACCCGGGCGGGTTGTCCGTGGTGGGTGATGTCCACCGGATCGCCGTCGCCCAGGACGTAGCGGGCCCGGTCGCGGGTGATCTCGACACGCAATCGTTGGTCGCGAAGGAAAAGGTTGAACGCGAGGCGGGTGATTGCGTCCGGCAGCCGGGGCGCGAAGCCCAGGACGCCGTCGTCGTGGTGGCGCATCCCGCCGATGCCGGTGCACCGCTGCCAGGAGCTGTTGCTGGGCCGTGCTTCTCGTGCCAGCCGAACCAGATATCGGACAACACTGCGACGGCAGCCCCGGGACCCGCCCCGACTGTTTCGCCGGTGCTGACCCACAGCAACAGCGGCGCCAACCACGACGACCTGACCGTCGAGGGCGTCGACTTCACCCCCAACAAATCTGTCCATATTGAATTGCGGCCCGACCACGACGGCGACTTCAACCCCTACGTCACGGACCGCGGCGCTAGCCCGTCGGGTTCGATCCACGTCCAATTCTATGGTTACCAAACGGTTTCGCCGCACGACCGCGGCGCCAGAGGCGGATACGTTGTGGCGACCGACACGACCACACTGCAGAGCACCGCTCCGCTACCGGTAATTATCTTCCCTGCAGTCACGATCGACCACGGCTGAGCCTGGCCCCAGTTCGACGAGGGTGGCGATCCGAGGTGGGGCGCTCCCGGGGATGTCGGGGCGCCGGAAACCGGTGTAGCCCTTCGGATCGCGCGACGCGGCACACACCGACGAAGACCCCCAGCGAGCCGCCTGCATCGATCGCAGCGCAGCTCGCGTAAGGCTCGATCTCCGCCCCGACGCATGAAGTGTCATCCAACCGCAACGAAATATATTGCGCTGCAACGATGCAGCTGGGGCGCCCGACCGTCCGACTGTATGCGCCGTCGAGTCCTCGCGACGGCTGCGGAAATTCGGCGCTTCCCAGACTCCTGGGGGCTGCGGTTGCTAGACGGGCACTAGTGATGGTTGTCCGACCGCAATAGTCGTGTGCCGGGGCGGATTTCGGGCCGGCCAACCACGGCAGCGGCTTGGTGGGTGGCATGACTTGCCAGCGTTGTGTGGCAGCCAGCGTTGGTCGCGCCGGTCAAGCGGTCTGGTCGTCGGTGTGGCCGGCAACCCAGGCGTCGACCTTTGTCCAGGTTCGCTCCAGCCATGGGCTCAGCTGGTCGGGCTCGGGAAGTTGCGCAGCCGGGATGAGGGTCGCGCGGACAAGCAGTTGCCGGTGGACCGGCAGCTGAAACCACGGCCGTGCCCGCCCGTCTGGGCAGAAGCCGTTGTGGGTGAGTACAAGGACATTGGCGTTGGGCGCTCCGCTGACCGCAGCGGTGGCACCGCCGGCGCGCGGCGGCAGCGTGTAGGAGCGTCGTAATGCACGTCCTGCCGCGGCGATCCGGCCGGTCTTGCGTAGTTCGGCGATCGCGGTGTGCCACCGCGGCACGGTGAAGTTCGCCCCTTCTGGGAAGATCAGCAGGGCCTGCCCGCCTCCCAGCGACGCGGCGAGATCATGTATTTGTTGACGGGCGCGATCGCCGCGGGCCAGAAAGCACAAGCATCCCCGTTGCCCTGCGAAGTCGAGCACTGGCTCGTAGCGCAGAACGGCTTTGAGCACGATGCGCACCTGCAACCGGTAGGTGAACATGAGAAGCCAGGCGACCAGCACGGTATCGCCTGGCCCGCAATGCCGCGACAACACGATCACGGCCTCGTCGCGAGGAATGCTTTCCGTGCTGGCCGACGACGGGTCGAGCACCACCTCGACATCGAGGATCTTCCGGGCGGCGACGTAGGCCGCGTTGAGGAAGTCCTTCATGAGCCGATCGCCGTCCACGTCACCGACCGCAAGCCTCACCAGCGTGCGTAGTTCGATGAAGGCGTACGCCATCGCTAAACCCGCGGTCCGCGCCGGCCGGGTGGACCGCGTCGCCACAGCCACGAGCGCGCTCCCAGCCAGCAGCAGCGGGCTGAAGATCAGCAAGCACACCGAAAATGCGGTCGCCAAGGGAACGGTCACGAGGCGGCGCGGGGCACTCATGGCAAGGCCTCGAGGTACTCGCGGGTCGCGTCGTAGGCCAGCTCGGCGCGCCGGGCGATTCGGCCGGTGTCGCGGTAGCGCAGATTCGACCAGGTCGCGGCGGGACGCTGCGGCATGCCCGTCGGAAGCACATGCACGGTGACCTCGGAGCCCACTCGTTCCAGATCGCTATGGAAACGGTGGCGACGTGAAATCTCGAAGGCTACGAACGCGACCTGCCACAGGAACCGCGGCGCGGCCAGTTCCTCCTCCAAACGCCCGACGTGCAGAACCCAGACGGTGTCGGCGCCGCGGGCCACCGCCCGCTCGAGGGGAATGCTGTTCACCAGGCCACCGTCGAAGAAGTGCTCATCACCGATCCGCACGGGAGGGAACACCCCCGGCAGTGCGCACGACGCCAGAATCGGTTCGATCAGGTCGCCCGTGCTGAACCAGTGCTCCCGTGCGCGTTCGATGCTGGCCGCCACGCACTCAAACGGCACGGCGAGGTCTTCGAACCTCTGCGCGGGCAATCGGTCGCGCAACAGGCGGCGAAGTGTGTCGTTGCCGTGCAACGAGGTTCGGCGCCGCATGACTTCGCCGACGCGCCGGATCAGCGAGCTGTCCAAGACGCCGTCGTCGGCCAGCGCGTCCCAGATCGCCAACAAACGCTTGACCCCGTCTGGAGTGGGATCAGCGGCGATGGCTGCGCCGTTGATGGCGCCCACCGACGTGCCGCACACCAAGTCCGGGCAGACCCCCGCCTCCAGCAGTGCGCGCGCCATGCCGACCTCAGCGGCCCCGAGCACACCGCCCCCGCCCAGCACAAACGCGTTGCACGTCATTGCGTAGCTATACCCGCTGCAGAGCCGACCGCCACGGCGGTTCTGCTGTGTGTTTCCTGCGTCCAGTGGTTTTGCTGGCCGGGTCGATGCCGGACTCACGTTCGATGCGTCGAGCTGGTTCGTCGCGGCAGGACTACCAGGGAGTGAAGGCCGACTCCTTAAGAACGTGGCGGCGTTGCCTGGCGTGAACCCCATCATGGTGGGGTGGCGCACAACCGAGGCAATGGAAATGCCGACAGGGCTGAGCCGTCCGCAGCCGACCTTCGGCGCTGGCGGCAGCACCTGGCCAACGAGCGCGCCGAAGCCTGCGTCTACCGCGATCTGGCGCAGCGCCGCACCGGCGCGGAGACATCCTGCTGGCGCTGGCCGCCGCCGAGGGACGCCACGAGCAGCACTGGCTGGCCCTGCTTAAAGGGGACGTCGGCAAGCCGCGCCGCAGCGACATCCGCTCGCAGATTCGATGAGGGGGACCCCTATTTCACCGCGCTCAGCGACGAATGGGGCGCAGGTGTGCGGCAGCACAGTGGCGGCGGCCAGTGGGCGTGCCGCAGTGGGAAACGCTTTGAGTGATAGCACATCCGCTCACTAGTGGTCATGGTCGCAAGTTCGTCGGGGGTTACGCCCGCATCTGGCCGGGCATGCGTTGTGTCGTGTGCGTCGAGGCGGTGCAGGTAGGCGTTGGGGTCGTTGCAGGTGTACGTCCGGTCGAACGGTGTTGCGGTCTTGTTGTAGCGGTGGAAGCTCGGGAAGCGTTCGGAGAGTTGGTCGAGGTCGGCGAAGTCGTGGGAGCTGATGGCTTTTCGCCGCCGTATGGAGAAGTAGATCTGCACCTGGTTGAGCCAGGACGCGTGCACGGGTAAGTAGACCAAGGCCGCGGTCGGCCAGGCCGTGTGCGTCTGACCCGCACCGAAGCCGGAGTCGCGCTGCAGATGCTGCGCGGACAGGGACTGCGACCGATCGGCGAGGAGCTGTCGATGTCGCTGTCAACGGTCAATACTCACGTGCAGCGCGTGTTCGACAGGACCGGCACACACCGCCAGGCGGAACTGGTCCGGCTGTTGCCGGGCGGCCTGGCCGCAACACGGCGACCCGGGACGTCAGCGGTGCCCGATATCGCGCACCCAAACCGAGCGGAATCTCATCTGTTCGGATGAGGACCTGACGGCGACGGTGGTGGACTTGCGCCATCGTCAATCGCGCAGGGGGAAGTCACGATCAGAACACAAGCATCCACATCGCTTGCCATTGCCACCACCTTCGTCGGCGCCTCCGTGCTCTCCGGGGCGTTGGCGCCGCCGATACTCTGGGCGACATCCGGAGTGTGGTGAACGGCGTCCGGTCGGGTTCGGACTGCGCCCCACTCAACTACACCGCTGCCCTCGAAGGCGAGGCGCAGGCCAAGATCGGCAACAGATTGCCAGGGGTTCCCACCGCCGGGCAGTACAACGGCATCATCAGCAGTTACAGCGGTAAGGGCGATCCTGCAAGGGTGGCGACTATCGAGGCGGTTAACGCTGCCCCGGACGCCATCCACGACTGCCAGTACAAGGACTTCGGCGTGGGCTTCTTCCGAGTCGAGGACACGGAAACCGACTTTGTGGCCATCGTGCTCGGCGCACCGCCGGCGGCACCCCAGCCGCCTCCCGAAGCCCCCAAACCCGAACCCGTCTCGGTCCCCGAACCGGCAAAGGTCGCACCGACGAACGCCGTCCAGATGTCCTTCGACCGGGGGTTCGCGACGTGGACCGCTAATGTCACGAGTACCGCGGACATTCCCGGAAACTGCACTTGCGCCGCGACCAACCCGGTTCTGCCGGGAGTCAACAAGTCCTTCGACATCGGCCCCAAGGAAAGTGCGAGTTTCTCCGTGCTGGCCCCTCCGCCCCTATCTACCTATCGCGTGGTGGTGTCGTGCAAAGGTACGTTCGAGGGCGAGACCGTGGAGTTCGGTCGCGACGAGCAGACGGTGCCCTAAACGTGGCCGGCAGAGTTTCGCCGCCGGTCGGGTTCGCACCTAACCCCCTCCTTGACCTGCTTGCCGAGATCCGGGTCGACGTTGGTCCAGTACTCCAACACGCGTGACAGCCCGGCCTGCGCACACCCTTGCAGATGTGATCAATGGTGTTGTGGGCCAGGCGGTCCCGCGCATCGCCATCAAGTACCCCGCACCGTGGTGCCGGGCTAACCCCAGTCGTCGTGGCACAGGGAACATAGGCGGTACGGAAATGTCCCCGGCCGATCGAAGAGTCATTCCTACCCACCGGATCCATGGGCGGCTCCCCCGAGGACGCCCTCGACACCGCCTGCGTCCTCTACCTCGCCGACCCAACCGGGCGAGACCTGAACCCGCGATGAACTTACGACCGGCGCCACTAGCTGCGGACTCAGCTCGGCACCCTCGCCAGGATTTGGTCCGCCAGCGTCTTGAGCGCATCACCCATGTCGAAACCCTGTGCATCCAAATCGATCACGACGTTGGCCTTGGCCACAATGGCCCGGTCGCTACTGAAACCCGGCAGACTGCCTTGCAACGAGTTCTGAAGGGTCATCACTGCGCCGTTCGCTTCCGGTTGTCCCACATCGAGCGTGATTGTGTTGCCCTTTCCGGCCACAGTGACCGACTTGCCCGCACAACCCCGCCAGTCGCCCGTTAACTTGGAAACGAAAGACGTTGCAGCGGAACTGTTCTCGAACGTCGATATGGTCTCGTTCAGTGCGCCCATACCGTCCTGGCCCTCTCCTGTGATGGCCCGCGAGAATATGCCGCGGACCAGGCTGTGCTGGTACGCCTCCTTGGTTGAGGCGAATAGCGCGTTGAGACAGCCGGACGGGGTGACGGTGTATCCCTGACTGCCGATAAGGGCTGCCGATTCTTCGACCTTGGCGAGGTTAGGCGCGTTAACGGCATGCTTGACGTCGTCAATGCTCAACAGCAGCTTCGGGAGTTGGGCTGCCGTCACGAGCGGCTGTTCCGGCACGGAACGAACGGAACTGGTTGCTGCAGGTGGGGAGGTCGCGACCGTCGACGACTTCCCCGGGCGCATGCCCACGACGGTCCAGATCACCAGCACCGCTACAGCGATGAGGATGAACGCGTACGACAATGTCAATCCGACCAGGGCGCGCTCGCGGCCACGCTCGCCGGTGCGTCGGATTTGGGAAAGCCCGAGATGACCAAACACCGCCCCAACAGGTGCGAACAGGAACGCGAACACCACCGACAGGGTGGCGAAGGCGTTGATCGGACGTGCCGGTGTTGGGGCCCAGATGATCGGAGGCTGGGGATCGGGGC
>JAVRPG010000623.1:0-8390 GCA_032162325.1 Mycobacterium sp.
CAGCGGTACGTCGTTACTTCGATTCTCGCGAGGAAATCCTGCTCGGCCTCGCCGAGCAGGGTTATGTCGATTGGGCGCAAGCACTGACCGGTCAGATCCAAGGCCGCGACGGCGTGACATCGACGCATCTCGCGCACGCTGTGACCACCACCCTCACGGAACGTCCGCTGTTCTGTGACCTACTCACCCACGTCACGTTGAATCTCGAGCGGGAGGTGACCTACGAACGTGTACGTACCTTCAAGTTCACCGTCGGCGCCGCACTGGCCCCTCTCGAGGAAGCCATCACCAGAGCGACTCCTCTGACGTCAGCGCAAACGAATGACCTCATTATCGCCGTGATCGCAATGACCGCCCCGCTCTGGCAAGCCGCCCACCCCGCAGAGACGCTCACTCGCCTTTACGCCGAGGAGCCCTCGCTTGCACACATCGGTATCGACTTCGCTCCCACCCTTACCCGATTGCTCACGGCACTGTGCGATGGCATGACCATGGCTCACAGATGATGAGCACCCGACTCCTTGGCGTGGCCGAACCCCTGGAACGCGCAGCCGAGCTGCAGCAGCTTTCTGCGCTGCTGGCCGCGGCTGGGAGCGGGCGTGGGCAGGCATGCGTGATCGAAGGGCCCAGCGGCGTGGGCAAGTCGCGTCTGCTCGATGAGTGCGCCGCTTACGCTGAGGCGCTTGGAATGTCTGTCTTGCGGGCGCGCTGTAGCGAACTGACACACGTGACTACCCGTTCGGCAATGCCCGTAACCTGTTCGAAGCCATACTCGTTCGCGCCGACGCTGAGACGCGGGCCAAGTTGATGCGGGGACCTGCGGCGCTGGCCGAGCCTGTCTTCGGGAACGGAGAGGCCGCTGACGAATTCGGTGTCCTGCACGGCCTTTACTGGCTGACCGTCAATCTCGCCGAGCAGCGTCCGATGGCGATCCTGGTTGACGACCTTCCCTGGGCTGATGACTTCTCCTTGCGTTTTTTCGCCTACCTCGCCGAACGACTCGACGACGTCCTCGTTGCCCTCGTCGTCGCGATCCGTTCCGGGGATCCAGGTTCCGATTCGCAGCTCATCAGTCACCTGTGGAATGCGGCCACATGGCCCGCGATCCGTCCAGCCGAGCTCACCGAGGACGCCGTCCAGACGCTGCTCGCCTACGCACTTCCGGCCCACGATGTCAATGCGAGTCTGGCTGGAGACGTGGTACGCGAGACGGGAGGGAACCCTTTCCTTGTCGTGGCCGTCGCTGACGCAATACGGGCCGGCGAGGATCCTGGGCTGACAACCCCGGAATCTGTACGCCGCCGCATTGCCCGCCGTTTGGCGCATCTGGACCCCGCGGCTCGCGATCTTGCGAAGGCTGCTTCAGTGCTCGGTGACGACACAGCTTTACGTGATGGCATTCGCTTAGCGGGCGTGGAGCAGGATCGTGGCCTGGCCGCGGGCGAGGAGCTTGTTGTTGCACAGTTTCTCGACTCCGCAGATCCAATCATGTTCACGCACCGGATCGTCCGGATGGCGATCTATAGCCTGCTCGAGCCGGGTGAGCGGTTAGCGCTTCACGCGGGGCAGCGAAGTTGTTGGCCGCCAACGGTGTTGAGCGCGAGGTCGCCGCGGATCATCTCCTGTTGTCCGGACCGACTCACGAGGCGTGGGCGCTAGGGGTCCTGCATGAAGCGGGACGTGCCGCCGCGCGAAAGGGCGCACCTGCTGCCGCACTGCACTATCTACGCCATGCTGCCGAGGCTGCCGATATCGGTGAATTAGCCCCACGGGTGCTCATCGAACTCGGGCTCGCCGAAGCGGCCACGGGTGAGCCGATGTCATAGAACCGCTTCGAGCAGGCTTTAGACCTCATCAGCGAGCCGAACGAGCGCGCCGACGCGCTCTACTCTCTCGGGCAGACGATGTACCGCCTTGGGCGTTACGCCGAGGCTGGTGTGGCGTTTCACCGGGGCGCCCAGCTGTTCGAGGGAGGCGACCAGCAGGTCCGACTTCGCTTCGAGGGCGCGGCCTGGAGCGCCGAGTGGCACCTCAGACCCGCGCAGCGTGGTCCAGAGCGCACCGTCGACGGCAACGGCCCGGGCGACCGCGCGATTCTCGCTGTTCAGGCCCTGCGCGAGACGCTGACCACGCCGCCCGCTGCCCGCGGCGCCGATCTGGCGATCCGTGCCCTGGGTGATGGGGCGTTGCTCGCCGAGCAGGGTTCACAAGGTCCCAGTGTCACCCTCGCGATCCTGGCCCTTCTCCACTGCGGCCGGGTGGTCGAGGCGCACGATGCCGCGGACGCCGCCGTCCGCGACGCCTGTGTTCGCGGCGCCCAGCTCGCCTACGCAGACGCATCGCTGATGCGGGCCTTCGTGCTTTACGTGCGCGGTCGGATCACTGACGCGGCGGCCGACGCACAGGCGGCGATTGATCTCATCCAGCACCACGGACATCCGCAGGCGCAGACCGCGCTGGCGATACTGGTCCACTGCATGATCGAACGCGGTGAGCTGAAAGAGGCGGCTCGCATCTTCGAGCGCGCAGGCGAGGAACTCACGCCGACTCCGGCTATGCACGCCTATGTGTCCCTGGCACGCGGACGACTGCATCTGCGGCTCAACGATATTGATGCAGCCCGCAAAGATCTCGACGCGGCGGAGAACGCTCTCCGGGACTTAGGCGCAGCGAACCCAACGATGGTGCCGTGGCGATCACTCGCCGGAGTTGTTGCGCACCTCTCCGGTGACGAAGCACGGAGCCGCAGCTTGATTAAAGAGGAGATTCGCCTCGCCCGATCATTCGACGTACCAATCGCATTGGGCATTGCCCTGCGCCGCCGAGCGCACACCGAGGCCGGAGACCAAGCACTCGAATCGTTCAAGGAGGCCGTCAGCGTGCTGGAAAATACTGAGGCGAAGCTTGAGCCCGCGCCCGCGCCCACGCGGGGCTTGGGCGTGCACTCCGGCGCGCAGGTCAGCGAATTGATGCTCGAGGTCACCTGGGAATTGGTCTACACCTGGCACATCGTTGCGGTGCAACGGGGTTGGAAGCCGAGATTCGCGTGGAGTTGATGGCCGCGGGCGGGCGGCCGCGCAGACCTACCGTCAGTGGGGCCGAGTCGCTGACACCGACAGAACTCAGGGTCGCCCACCTCGCGGCGGAGGGCCTGTCTAACCGTGAGATCGCGGAGCAGATTTTCGTGTCGCGCAACACGATTGCCTGGCACCTACGCAACATCTATCGCAAGCTTCAGGTTCAATCACGTGAGCAGCTAACACCGCACATCGACACCTAGGCACCGGGCGTCATAACCCCATTCGCCGCCTGCATTAATACCCTCCACCGCGGAGGGCGATTCCTGTCTCGCAGCTTCCTACGTTCGATGTCATGACTGCCAGAGAAACACCACTTAAGAATCCGGAGAGTTCGGCGGCCAACCCGGCCAACCCGATTGGCCAGCCACATTTCGACGGCCGCGAGATGGTCATGGTGCACGACATGTTCCGGCGGGAGTTCGCATTGCTTGAATCAGCGTCTACCTCCTCTACCAGGTCGAATCCGCCAGCATCATAAAGCAATTCGCCGACGAGGTCGCCCCTGCCGTAACGCGGTGAGGACCGAACGAGCGCGGCGCAACGCGGCGGGGTGAGCACCGGGCCTCCCTGAGAAGCCGTCGCAGCAGCCCACCTGACGCTCACCGACCTCGTGAGCACCGCGGTAATGAACGTTCAATTAGGAGGTAAATCGATGAAAACGGGCTCTAGAGAAAGCGATTCTGCATCCAACGGCGCGGCCGGGAACGTCGATCGGCTGTCCCGACGTGTCGCTGACCTCTACGCCAGCGATACGCAGTTCCGGTGTGCCGAGCCAAACCCTGCGGTCATCGAGGCCGCATGCCGGCCAGGCCTTCGGCTCGCGCCGGCCTTGCGAACGCTGGTGGAAGGCTATGCCGATCGTCCCGCGCTCGGTCAACGCGCGCGCGATCTGGCGGTGGACGCAGGGACAGGCCGAACTACCGCCCGGCTGCTGCCCCGGTTCGACACCATCAGCTACCGCGACTTATGGTCGCGGGTGAGCGCGATCGCCAGTGCCTGGCGGCATACCTCAGTCCACCCGCTAAATCCCGGCGACTTTGTCGCCACCGTGGGTTTCGCCAGTCCCGAATTCTTGATCGTCGATCTGGTTTGCGCCTATCTCGGCCTGGTGTCGGTGCCACTGCAGCACAACGCATCCGTCTCCCAGTTGAGCCGGATGATCTCCGAAGTCGAGCCGCGGGCAATCGCCGTGAGCGCCGAATATCTGGGCCTCGCTTTCGCGTCGACGCTGAACAATGCCTCGTTACGGACTCTGGTGGTCTTCGACTACCAGCCCGAAGTCGACGACCACCGTGAAAATCTCGAGGCGGCGCGCCGACGTCTGCACGACGCGGGCGCGCCGGTGGTTATCGAAACACTGGGTGAGGTTGTCGAGCGCGGCAAGACGCTGCCGCCCGAACCGGTCTATACCGCCGGTACCGACCAGCGGCTCGCGATGATCCTCTACACATCCGGCAGCACCGGGACGCCGAAGGGCGCCATGTACACCGAGCGGATGCTCGCAGAGTTGTGGACGGCGCCGTTCCTGCAGTCCGAGACCCCGGTAATCAACGTCAACTTCATGCCACTGAACCACCTCGGCGGGCGGTTGGCGTTGGTCGCGTCGTTCCTCGCAGGCGGCACAAGCTACTTCGTTGCCGAGTCCGACCTGTCGACACTATTCGACGACTGGGCCCTCGTGCGCCCCACCCAGATGACTGTTGTGCCAAGAGTGGTCGACATGTTGTTCCAGCAGTACCGCAGCGTCGTCGATCGACACGTCGCTGAAGGCGAAAAGCCTGTCAATGCGGAGGCACAGGCCGCAGCGGATCTGCGCGGGAAGCTACTCGGTGGACGGGTGCTCGGCGGCTTTGTGGGGACCGCGCCCCTGTCCGATGAAATGAAGGTGTTCCTTGATTCGTGCCTCGATGTGCACATTGGCGACGGGTACGGCCTGACCGAAGTCGGCATAGTCACCAGGGACACCGTGGTGACGCGTCCGCCGGTGATCGACTACAAACTGGTCGACGTCCCGGAACTGGGTTATTTCTAGACTGACAAGCCCTATCACCGGGGCGAACTGCTGATCAAAACCGAGACCGCGACGCCCGGCTACTACAAACGCCCAGAAATCACCGCCGAGGTGTTCGACGCCGACGGCTACTACCGCACCGGCGAAGTGATGGCCGAGATCGAACCGGATCGCCTGGAGTACGTCGACCGGCGCAACAACGTGTTGAAGTTGGCGCAGGGCGAGTTCGTGGCGGTCACCCGTCTCGAGGCGGTGTTCACCGGTGCCCCACTGGTCCGCCAGATCTTCGTCTACGGCAACAGCGAACGACCCAACCTGCTCGCGGTGGTCGTTCCCATGCCAGAGGCGCTGGAGACGTTCGCCGACAATCCAGCGGCCCTGAAAGCCGCGCTGAGCGACTCGCTGCGACAGACCGCGAGACTTGCCGAGCTGCAGCCGTATGAGGTGCCGGTCGACTTCTTAATCGAGACCGGGCCGTTTAGTTCCGCCAACGGTTTACTGTCCGGGGTCGGCAAGCTGCTGCGGCCCAAGCTGAAAAAGCATTACCGCGAGCGGCTTGAGCAGTTGTACGCCGATCGGGCCGCCGCACAGGTCGACGAGCTGCGCATCCTGCGCGATACGGCTGCCGACCGGCCGCTGATCGAGACCCTGACCCGGGCAGCGCGGGCAGTACTGGGAGCCGCGGGCGGCGACGTCGATTCGGACGCGCACTTCACCGACCTGGGCGGCGATTCCCTGTCCGCGCTGACCTTCTCCAACCTGTTGCAGGACATCTTCGAGGTCGAGGTGCCGGTCGGGGTCATCGTCGGTCCGGCGAGCGACCTGCGACAGCTCGCCGAATACATCGAGGTCGAGCGTGAATCAGGTTCGAAGCGGCCCACATTCGCGGCCGTGCACGGGCAAGGGGCCACCGAAGTCCACGCCAGCGACTTGACGTTGGACAAGTTCATCGACGCCACCACGTTAGCCAACGCTCTCACCCTGCCCCGGGCCACCGGTGCGACGACGACGGTCCTGCTGACGGGGGCCAACGGTTGGCTCGGACGCTTCCTGGCCCTCGAATGGCTGGAACGACTGTCGCAGACCGGTGGCACGCTGATCGCCATCGTCCGGGGACGCGACGCGGCCGCGGCCAGGAGTCGGCTCGAGACGGCCTTCGACAGCGGGGATCCGGAGCTGCTGCAGCGATTCCGTGAGCTGGCCGCCGATCACCTCGAGGTTGTCGCCGGCGACATTGGCGAACGTAATCTCGGCCTGGACCTCGCGACCTGGCACCGGCTGGCACAGAGCGTGGATCTCATCGTCCACCCCGCCGCTCTCGTCAACCATATTCTGCCCTATGGCCAGCTGTTCGGGCCCAATGTGGTGGGAACCGCCGAGCTGATCCGCCTGGCGATCATCACCAGGATCAAACCGATCACCTATCTCTCGACGGTGGCCGTGGCCATGACGGTCGCGCCCGGAGACTTCATCGAGGATGGCGACATTCGCGCCGTCAGCCCGGTCCGTTCCATTGACCACACATACGCCAACGGCTACGCGAACAGCAAATGGGCGGGCGAGGTTCTACTACGGGAGGCGCACGACATGTGCGGCCTGCCGGTCGCGGTGTTTCGTTCCGACATGATTCTCGCCCACACCCGGTACACCGGGCAGCTGAACGTGCCCGACGCGTTCACCAGGCTGGTATTCAGCCTTCTTGCAACGGGTATCGCGCCGCGGTCATTCTATGAGGGCGACAAAACGGGCCGCCGGCCGCAGGCACACTACGACGGCCTGCCCGCCGACTTCATCGCCGAAGCGATTACCACACTCGTCGCGCAGAACACCGAGGTGTTCCGCTCGTTCGATGTCGTGAACCCCTACGACGACGGGGTCTCGCTGGATGTATTTGTGGACTGGCTCATCAACGCCGGCCACGATATTCAGCGGATCGATGACTACGACGCCTGGTTTGGCAGGTTCGAGACCGCGCTGACGGGCCTACCGGAGAAGCAGCGACAGCACACCGTTCACCCCCTACTCGATGCCTATCGAAAGCCTCAGAGACCGCTGCGTGGCGCCTCAGTCCCGGCCGAGGTATTCCACGCCGCAGTACGCGCGGCCAAAATCGGCGCCGACAAAGACATTCCCCGCCTCTCGGAGCCCTTGATCGACAAGTACGTCACCGACCTGCAACACCTCGGTCTGCTCGAGGTGGCACCCGGTTAGTTTGATATGCCGACGTGGATATGGGTTCTACGAATGCAGGAAGGGGTTCACATGATCAACAGGAGAGAATTCTCCCGGGCTTTCACCGTGGCGGTGGCGGGAGTCTCGCTTGCCGGCTGCTCGTCGACACCCGGTGGGGCGCCGTCGAATTCAGGATCACACACGTCGTTTCCCTCACTGCGGCAGATCGACGCCGGCGTGCTTAACGTCGGCTATGCCGAAGCGGGGCCCGCCGATGGTCCCCCCGTCGTCCTCCTGCATGGCTGGCCCTACGACATTCACAGCTATGTCGACGTCGCCCCGCTGCTGGCGGAAAAGGGCTACCGAGTAATCGTCCCCTACCTGCGCGGCTACGGGCCGACACACTTTCTGTCCGGCACCACGGTCCGCAACGGCCAACAATCGGCAGTCGCCCTCGACATCATCGCGCTGATGGATGCGCTGAAGATCCAGCGAGCCGTGATCGGCGGATTCGACTGGGGAGCTCGGACGGCTTGCATACTGGCGGCGCTGTGGCCTCAGCGCTGCAAGGCACTTGTCTCCGTGAGCGGGTACCTGATCACCAATCTCAACGCGAATCTGCGGCCGTTGCCGCCGGTGAATGAGTACGGCTGGTGGTATCAATTCTATTTCGCCACCGAACGCGGGATGCACGGCTACCAGCAAAACACCCACGACTTCAACAAGCTCATCTGGAAGCAGGCGTCGCCGAAATGGGACTTCGACGACGCCACCTACGACCGCAGCGCCGCAGCCTTCACCAACCCCGATCACGTAAGCATCGTCATCCACAATTACCGATGGCGGCTGAGCCTGGCTGACGGCGAGCCCCAATACGACGAACTGGAACACAAACTCGCCGAAGCACCGGTTATCAAGATGCCCACCATCACGATCGCCAGCGACTTCGACGGCGCAGCGGCCGACGGAACCGCCTACCGCGCAAAGTTTTCCGGCAAATACGAGCACCGAGTCTTGACCGGCATCGGACACAACGTGCCACAAGAAGCCCCGCAGGAATTTGCCAATGCCGTCATCGACGTCGACACCTACTGACGAAGCCCGCGACCAGCACAACAATCGCCCCC
>JAVRPG010000624.1:0-5484 GCA_032162325.1 Mycobacterium sp.
GACTTCCTCCAACAGGATGGAGGCCTCGGTGATGCCGAACCCGTGCCCCCCGTATTCCTCCGGCGTGGTGATGCCGAGCCAGCCGCCGTCGGCGAACGCGCCGTAGAACTCGGTCGGAAACTCGTGGCGCTGGTCCTTGGTCATCCAGTAGTGGTCGTCGAACTTGCCTGCCAGTTCAGCGACCGCAGCGCGGATCGTCTGCTGATCCTCGCTCAACTCGAAGTCCACAACGCTCTCCGCTCGACGAACCGTTGGATAGTCAACCTAGTGTTCGAATTATACTAATGGACAGACCAAAATGGAAGGCCGTGCCGGGTACCCCTGGTCACATGCGCGATCAGGCCGAAACAGGGATCAGCGGCAGAAGCGGCAGGGTCATTGCAATCCGTTCGTTCCATGCCGCCGGTGTGCCGAAGAGCACGCGGTCGAGCTTGGCTCGCTTGTAGAACAGGTGCAGGTCGTGCTCCCAGGTGTAGCCGACGGCGCCATGAAGGGTCAGAGCGCTGTCGGCGAGTTCGGCGGCGTGACCGGTGACCTGCGCCTTCGCCACGGCCGCGTGGGTTGCGCGCTCGGGCTGAGCTTCTTCGACGGATTGTGCCGCGTAGAACACGATGGACATCGAGGACTCCACGGTGACCAGCATCTGCGCGGCGGCGTGCTTCACGGCCTGGAAGGAGCCGATGGGCCGGCCGAACTGATGGCGCTGCTTGCTGTAGTCGACGGCCAGTTGGAGCATCCGCTCGCAGGCGCCAAGCGCGTCGGCTGCGACGAGAACGGCTGCCCTGATGGTCATTTCACCGAGCACAGCGCCGGCGTCGACATTCAATTGGCGCGCCGCGACATCGTCGAGGGTGACGTCGGCGACGTCGCGCGAGCGATCCAGCAGCGAACGAGGGTGGATCCCGACACCCGTGTCGGCGCAGTCCACGAGCCACAGCGATGTCGTGTCGCCGTCGCGGATGGGTACCACCAGCCGCCGCGCCCGCGGCGCGCCGAGGACGCACGGTATCCGCCCGCGCAGCCGATCGCTGGAGGACCGAACCGAAGTCGCTGATGGGATGCGGTCGGCCCGGACAGCCAATGCGGTCACCTCACCGGACTCCACCGCGGCCTGCAGCATGTCTACCTCGCCAGCGAGCGCAGGTACGACGACGGCGGACTGCAGCCAGCCGGTCGATGGCACAGCCGCGCGACCCAATTCGCGCCCGGTGAGCGCGAGTTCAAGCACGCCACCGCCCTGGCCACCGAAGCTCTCGTCGAAGCCGACTCCCGCCCAGCCTTCCTCAACGAAGAGGCGCTCGAAGTGGGTGTGGTCGGCGGCGTCCAGCCAGCTGCGGACGGCCGAGGATTCGGCGCGTTCCTGCAGCCACTCGCGGAGCGAGGTGACAAATAGATCCTGTTCCTCGGAAAGCTCCCAGTGCATCGGTGCTTCTCCTATCGCCAGCCTGTTCGGTGAACGGCCGAATGAAATAAATGGTATCTTAGGTCTGACCATAATCCATGAGGGGCATGCGATGGAAGCAGCGGACGCCGCGACACCCTCGCGATCCGACATCCGGCTGAGTCCCGTCGACGTCCCGAAGGCGTCTGACGTGCTCGCGGCGGAGCTGCGCGAGCGGATCCTCAATGGGGAACTCGCCGAGGGTGCCTCGCTGCCGGCCGAGCGTGAACTTGTCAAACAAACGCAGATGAGTCGGGCCACCGTGCGCGAAGCGCTGCGAATTCTCGAGGTGCAGAACCTCGTTCGGGTCAAGGCCGGCCGAGCCGGCGGTGCGTTCGTCCAGCGGCCCACCACCAAGTCAATGGCCAACTCGGTGAGCATGCTCATCCGCGGCAGGCGCATCAAACTTGTCGACCTGATGGAGACGAGAGAAGCCCTGGAGCCGTTCTGCGCCGAGCTTGCGGCGCGCAACTGCACCGATGAGGACCTCGCCGAACTCGACCGGGCCAACGAGGCGATCGCCGACCCACAGGCCGATCTCGAGCAGTTTTTGCAGGCCAACCTGGATTGGCATGTGGGCGTCGCGGCGGCCAGCCACAACGAGCTGCTAATTGGATTCATGATCGCGCTATCGCAGGCGATCTATGCCGGCACCGAGAACGCAGCGTTCGTCGACACCGAGGTTCGCGCAGTGACTAGCCAGGCGCACCGGGCGATCACCACTGCGATCCGGGATCGCGACGCTACGGCTGCCGGACGGCGCATGCGTCGGCACGTTCACGGCTACGCAGACGCATTGGCGGAATCGGACGAGCGTGAGGCGATCGTCGTCGGCGACGCCGCCGTCGGCGAATAACTACTGCGTCTTCGCCGGAATGCCCCGAGCAGGAGAGCAAAAGGTGCTCTTTCGGGGGAAGCCTGCGCCGCCCGGATCGACGAGGATGGCGACGTCCCGAGAGTAAGGACGGACAGGCGTGCCGCCAGATTTCCGAACCGACAGCCTAGGCGAATGCAAGATCGTCTCTCCTTTGCGCGCAACGCGGTTCATGGATACATCGAAACGGATCTTGTTCCGCACCGATATCGATGAGCTGCGCGCGCAATTCCGAGCCGGCATCGATCCGCCTGCCTTCGAGCTGGCGGGGCCGCGGGAAAGGGTCTACTTCGATCCCGCCAATCTGAGGTGCGGGATCGTCACGTGTGGCGGGCTCTGTCCTGGCTTGAATGACGTCATTCGCTCCATCGTCTTCTGCCTGCACGAAAAATACGGCGTTGCAACGATTTACGGCTTCCAATTCGGCTTCGAGGGTCTTGTCGAGCGGACCGCACTGACGCCGATCGAATTGACGACCCGCCGAGTAAGTCAAATCCACGAAGTCGGCGGTACGGTCCTGGGCTCGTCCCGCGGCCCGCAGCCGGTCGATGAAATGGTGGACACGCTTGAGCGGCTCGGAATCCAACTGTTGTTCACCATCGGGGGCGATGGCACGCTGCGCGGTGCACATTCGATCGTCGAGGAGATACGGCGACGGGAACTGAAGATCGCCGTGGTGGGCGTACCGAAGACAATCGACAACGACATCTCGTTCCTTGACATGTCTTTCGGTTTCGACACCGCCGTCGAGGCGGCGCGGCATGCGACGCGCGCGGCATACGTGGAGGCGTCGTGCCATCGGTCCGGGATCGGTCTCGTGAAGCTGATGGGCCGCGACTCCGGGTTCATCGCCAGCTTCGCCACGTTGGCGGATACCCAGGTCGGCCTATGCCTCATCCCAGAAGTCGCATTCGGCATCGATGGGGTCGTCCGGGCAGCCAGACAGCGAATCGAACGAGATGGTTACGTTGTGATAATCGTGGCAGAAGGTGCGGGCCAGAATCTGTTGGCCGAGGAAGCGGAGTGGGATGCCTCAGGGAATCGTCGCCATGGCGATATTGGCACGTTCCTAAGAGACAAAATCAGGGAAACATTTGGGGCTCAGGGAATTTCGGTAAGTCTCAAGTACATCGATCCGAGTTACATGATCCGCAGCTTGCCCGCGAACGCTCGGGACGCCAACTTCTGCCTTCGGTTGGGTCATGCGGCCGTGCACGCCGGCATGGCGGGTAAGACCGACATTGTCATCGGTTCTTGGCGACGCCGGTTGACGCATGTACCGATTCCGATGGCGGTCTCATCCCGGAAGAAGGTCGACACCAACAGCTACCTATGGCAGACAGTGCTTTCAGTGACAGGTCAGGCTGACGACCTGCTTTCCGCGGTCTCAGTTTGATCCGGCGCATGCCCAAGGAGGGGAGCAAAAGGTCCCCTCTTCGGGGGAAGCCTGGGCCGGTCGCGTCGGCGAGGATGGTGACGAATGACACCTGCTCAGCGTCAACCCAACCTCGTTGTCCTCGGCGGGGGCTCCTGGGGCACCACCGTGGCGTCCATCTGCGCCCGGCGCGGGCCCACCTTGCAGTGGGTGCGTTCCGAGGAGACGGCGAATGACATCAACGAGAACCGGCGCAACAGTCGCTATCTCGGCAACGACGTCGAGCTGAGCGACACGCTGCGCGCCACCACCGATTTCTTCGAGGCCACCAACGCCGCCGATGTCGTCGTCATGGGCGTGCCGTCGCACGGCTTCCGTGGGGTGCTGACCGAGCTGGCCAAGGAGCTGCGGCCGTGGGTGCCGGTGGTGTCGCTGGCGAAGGGTCTCGAGCAGGGCACCAACTACAGGATGTCGCAGATCGTCGACGAGGTCCTGCCAGGGCATCCGGCCGGCATCCTCGCCGGGCCGAACATCGCCCGCGAGGTCGCCGACGGCTACGCCGCCGCGGCGGTGCTGGCGATGCCCGACCAACATCTGGCGGCCCGGCTCGCGGAGTTGTTCCGCACCAGGCGATTTCGCACATACACCACCGATGACGTCGCCGGCGTGGAGATGGCTGGGGCGTTGAAGAACGTCTACGCCATCGCGGTCGGTATGGGCTATTCGATGGGCATCGGCGAGAACACCCGCGCGATGGTGATGGCCCGCGCGGTCCGCGAGATGTCCAAGATGGGCGAGGCGATGGGCGGGCACCGCGACACCTTCGCGGGCCTGGCCGGCATGGGCGATCTGATCGTCACGTGCACTTCTCAGCGCAGCCGCAACCGCCATGTCGGTGAGCAACTCGGCGCCGGTAAGCCGATCGACGAAATCGTTGCGTCGATGAATCAGGTCGCCGAGGGTGTCAAGGCCTCCAGCGTGATCATGGAGTTCGCCAACGAGTACGGGCTGCCCATGCCGATCGCGCGCGAGGTCGACGGCGTCATCAACCACGGCACCACCGTCGACGACGCCTACCGCGGCCTCGCCGCCGAGAAGCCCGGCCACGAGGTCCACGGGGCGGGTTTCTGACGTTCGGATGCCCCTAATGGGGAGAGCAAATGCGCTCTTTCGGGGGAAGCCTGCGAGGGCCGTATCGGCGACGCTAATGATGTCGCTTGTACAGCATTAAGGAGCAGGTCCGATGTCAACCACTGCCGACCACGGCACCGCCCCGTCCCCAGCCGCAGCGCGTGACTTGTGGCCCTACCCGACCGACTACAAGACGTGGAAGGTCCTCGGGTGCGCGGGCCCCGCCTTCTTGGTCCTGTTCGTCGGTCTATGGGGGTTCCTGGGCCGCAACATGCCGCCGTTCTCGCCCAACGCGACGCCGGACGAGGTCTGGCAGCACTACGCGGACCTCAGGCTGCCTCTCTTGATCGGGATGAGCGTCGCCCTCACGATAACCGCCTTCTACATGGCGTGGAGCGTTGCCATCGCCCGGGTGATGGAACGTGTCGAGGGTCCCGGCGGTGTCTTGTCCAAGCTCGAGATGATGGGCGGGACGATCACGTGTGCACCCATCATGTTTGCTTGCGCGATGTGGCTCACCGCCGCGCACGAGGTCCACTACCTCGATCCGGGCGTCGTGCACATGCTCTACTGGATGGGCTGGCTCCTGTTCGACTTGGCGTACTTCGTCACCTCTCTCCAGATCGCCGCGTGCAGCATCGTGTTCATGCGGGACAAGCGGGA